>JAUVEE010000001.1 GCA_030594935.1 bacterium | reverse complement strand
GAAAGGAAAAGTAGCTATAGTAGGGGCAGGAGGTTCTGTGGGGAGGGGAGTTTGCTTGCTTTTAGCAGAAGAAAAAGTACCTTTAATTTTAGCAGATAGAGTAGAATCAAAGGTAAAAAGTTTAGAAGAAGAAATTAAATCTATTTTTCCTAATAGTGAAATTGAGATTACTAACAATTTGGTTGATTTTCAAAAAGCAGAAGTAGTTATAGTGGCTACTAGTGCTACGAATCGAATAATAGAATCAGAGCATTTAAAAAAAAGGGCAATAGTCTACGATATTACCCAACCTCGTAATACTTCACCAGATCTTTTCGAGCAGAGAAAAGACGTTATTCTTATTGATGGAGGAGTGATTGAAACTCCAGGGGTAAATTATACTATGGACATAGGATTAAGAAAAGAACAAACTTATGCTTGTATGGCAGAAACAATGTTACTTGCGCTAGAAGGGAAAAATGTTAATCACATCGGAAATACCACTTTAGAAAAAACAAAAGAGATGTTAGCGTTAATGGAAAAACATAATCAGTATTTTAGAATAGCTCCCTTTCAAAGTTTCGGTACTTCTTATGGTAAAGACTTAAAGTGAAACCAATTTTATGCAAATATTAGCAGTCTGTTCTTTAGTAGGTGCTATTTTTATGATAGGACTAGGCCTATTAGTTTTTTCAAAGAGCAGAAAAGCAAAACTAGGCTTTGTCTTTAATTTATTTTGTATATCTGTGTCGATTTGGCTTTTCGGCGCCTTTATGATGCTAACAAGCAAAGAAGATGTTCTGGCAATTTTTTGGGACAGAATTGTTTATATGGGGGTAGTTTTTATTCCTGCTCTTATGTATCACATCAGTGTTATATTTGCAAAACTTGAGCAGAAACAGAGGAAAACACTTTTAATTGGTTATTTTATTTCTTTTATTTTTCTTATTTTAAGCGGAACAAATTATTTTGTAGAAGATTTATATAAATACAGTTGGGGGACTCATACCCAGGCCAGATTTTTCCATCATCTCTTTTTAGTTTTTTTTGCTACTTATATATTTTTATTTTTTTGCAATCTTTACCGTTACTATAAAAAAACCAGTGGCATGAACAGGGTTCAGGCAAAATATATGCTTATGTCTTTTGGTATTCTGAATATAGGAGCTGTTGCTTATTTGCCCGCTTATGGGGTAGATGTTTATCCTATTATAGCTTATTTAGCAGAAACGATAGGGGCGGTGATTTTAGCTTATGCCATTCTAAAACACCATCTAATGAACATCAGAGTAGTTACTACGGAGCTGTTTACTGGTCTGATCATTCTTGTTCTTTTAGTCCAAACTATTATTGCTCCCTCCTTTGATGAATTTTTAATTAGAGGAGGCGTGCTTCTTTTCGTAACAACATTCGGTTTTTTTCTGATTAGAGGAACGATTCGGGAAATTGAGAATTTAGAGAAATTATCTAAAGCCAAATCAGAGTTTGTTTCCATTGTTTCTCATCAGTTAAGAACTCCTTTGACGGCTACAAAAGGATATATCTCAATGCTTCTTGAAGGAAGCTATGGAAAATTGTCTAAAAAAACAGAAAGAGTCATGAATAATGTCTACGAAAGCAATGAAAGGCTGATAAGGCTAGTGAACAATTTCTTGAATATTTCCCGGATTGAAGCCGGAAAGATAAAAATGACTTACGAAAAGGTTTCTTTAGAGGAAGTGATAGAAAGCGTGATTAACGAATTGAAGCTGGAAATAAAAAAGAAAAATATTTATTTAAAATGGGAACAGCCTAAAAAACCGTTGCCGAAAATTTTAATTGATGCGGAGAAAGTCAGACAGATAATTTTAAATGTAATTGACAACTCTGTTCGCTATACCAAACAGGGAGGAATAGTCATAAAGGTGAAAAATTTAAAATTTAGTGTTTTGATTTCAATTACTGATACGGGGGAAGGGATGACAGCGGAAGAAATAACCAAAGTGTTCTATAGCTTTTCCCGGGGAGGCGCCGGCAACGAAACCCATACTGAAGGAGCCGGCTTGGGATTATATATTGCCCGCAAGTTTGCGGAAATGCACCAGGGCAGGATTTGGTCCGAATCAAAAGGAAGGGGCAAGGGCTCAGCTTTCTATATCGAGCTGCCCAAGGTCCAAAAATAACAAGAATAGTGCTATTAAACGAGACAAGCTTCTTTACAAGGAGCTTTCTGGCTGATAATATAACAATATTATGGACAAGCAATATCAAGCTAAAGATATTGAGGAAAAGGTTTATCAATCTTGGAAAGAGGGAGGGCTCTTTAATCCCGACAACCTTTCGGAAGGCAAGAAGGGTTCTTTTTCCATTGCCACGCCGCCGCCAAACGTTACTGGCGCGCTTCATATGGGCCATGCTTTGAATTTTACCATTCAGGACACTTTGATCAGATGGAAAAGAATGCAGGGGTTTAAAACTCTTTTGCTGCCGGGCACAGATCATGCCGGTATTGCCACCCAGAACGTAGTAGAAAAGAAGCTGAAAAAAGAAGGTCAGACAAGATTTGATTTAGGGAGAGATAAGTTTATTGAAAAAGTTTGGGAGTGGAAAAAAGAATATGGAGGCATGATTCTAAAACAGATAGAATCGCTGGGCGTTTCCTGCGACTGGTCCAGAACAAGATTCACTATGGACGATAATTATACGGAAGCCGTTCATCAGTCTTTTCTTCATTATTATAACAAGGGATTAGTTTATCGGGGGAAAAGAGCGGTAAACTGGTGCCCCAGATGCCAGACAAGCTTGTCTGATCTAGAGCTTGAATACAAGGAAGAAAAAGGCAAACTTTGGTTCATAAAATACAAGTTGAAAAACAAAAATGAATATATTAAAGTAGCTACCACTCGTCCGGAAACAATGCTGGGCGATACGGCCGTGGCAGTGAACCCTAAAGACAAGAGATACAAGAAGTTAGTGGGTGAAACAATAATATTGCCTATTGTTAACAGAGAAATTCCTATCGTGGCTGATGAATTCGTGGACCTTGAATTCGGCACCGGAGCGGTAAAAGTTACTCCGGCCCATGATATGGGGGATTACCAGATTTCTCAAAGGCATAAACTGGAGGTGATGCAGGTTATTGACGAGAACGGCCGAATGAACAATGTTCCTTCAACTTATCAGGGGCTTAAAGCTAAAGAAGCCAGAGAAAAAGTGGTTGCGGAATTGGATAGTTTGGGCGTTTTGGAAAAAGTGGTTGATTATACCCATCAAGTTCCCAAATGTTATCGCTGCAACACAACAATTGAAGTTATTCCTTCCTGGCAATGGTTTGTGAAAATGGACAAATTGGCCAAATTATCCATAGCTGCGGTGGAAAAAAAGAAAATAGTGTTTACGGCTAAAAGATGGGAAAAAGGATATTTTGCTTGGCTGGAGAATATTCAGGATTGGTGCATTTCCCGCCAGATTTGGTGGGGGCACAGGCTGCCGGTATGGTTTTGCCAGACAAAGAAAGAAGCTCATTTTGTTTCCCTAAAAGCTCCGAAAAAATGCTCTATTTGCGGCCAATGCCAACCCAAGCAGTCCGAAGATGTTTTTGATACTTGGTTTTCTTCCGCTTTATGGCCTTTCGCCACTTTGGGCTGGCCCAAAAAAACAAAAGACTTAAAACAATTTTATCCTACTGATATGATAATCACTGCCCGGGATATTATTAATCTTTGGGTGGTCAGGATGATTTTTTCTTCTTTAGAATTATTAAAACAAGTCCCTTTTAAAAAAATAGTAATTCACGCCACAATCATGGCTAAAGACGGCCGGAGGATGTCAAAATCTTTGGGAACGGGGATTAATCCCATGGATTTAATTGAAAGATACGGCGCTGACGCAACCAGGTTTGGTTTGTCTTGGCAGGTTACGGAATTACAGGATATAAGATTCGGGGAGGAGAATATGATGGCGGGCAAGAAATTCTGCAACAAAATTTGGAACGCCTCCCGCTTTGTTATGCAGCAGCTGGGGAATGAGAAGTTTGATCTAGCCACAAAGCCAAAACCTGTTACCAAAGAAGACAAAAAGATTTTGAGCGCATTGGCAAAGACCATCAAGAAAGTGAACAACAATATGGCCAAATTCTATTTTGGGGCCGCTATTCAGGAAATTTACCATTTTTTTTGGCACCAATTCTGCGATTTATACATCGAAGAGGCCAAGAATCAAATTAGAGAAGCGAAGTCAGCTGAAAACACTAAGAAGATTCTGATTTACGTTCTGGCAACTTCTTTGAAAATCTTGCATCCTTGCATGCCTTTTATCACTGAGGAAATTTACCAATCGCTTCCCTTAAAAAAGAAGAAATCCCTGATTATTGAGAAATGGCCGGAGTAAAATCTTGCTATTTTTTTTATTTATAATAAAATAAATAAAAGGAAAGATTAATTATGAAAAAGATCTTATTGGTGGAAGATGAAAAAATTTTAACGGATATGTATAAAGAAAAACTGGCCCAATCTGGGTTTGAAGTGGTTTCAGCCTTTAGCGCCGAAGAAGGCATTGAGCTTATTAAAAAGGAAAAAATAGATTTAGTGGTGCTTGATATTTTACTGCCCAAAGAAGATGGGCTTTTCTTTCTGAGAGAGCAGAAAAGCAATCCTGAAATTTCTTCTATCCCGGTCGTTATTTTCTCTAATTACGATGACGCTGATTTAAAAAAACAAGCGAAAGAATTCGGAGCCAAAGCTTATTTAATTAAAACCAACATCACCCCGGCTGAATTAGTGAAAAAAATTGAAGAATATTTATAAAGTAAGCAAGAAATTTTTACAAAGAGGCAGAACCTCTTTTTTATTTGCGCGTTATAGGATATTATGAAAATACAATGTTAGGATTATTAAGAAAATTCATTCCTGGTTTTTTGCTTGGTTGGTACCATTTCCTTTTATCATTATTGGGAGCTCTTTTCTATCGCTTTCCGGCCAAGAAAATAATCGTCATCGGGATTACCGGAACTAACGGCAAATCAACAGTCACGCATTTAGCCAGCGAAATTTTAACGAAGGCGGGATTTAAAGTTGCTTCCGTTTCTTCTATCAGATTTAAGATTGGCGAAAAAGAATGGCCCAACACTTTAAAAATGACCATGCCGGGCCGTTTTAAACTGCAAAAGTTTATCAGACAGGCGGTTGACGCCGGCTGCAAATATCTGGTTTTAGAGGTAACCTCGGAGGGGATTAAGCAACATCGCCATAGGTTTATTGATTTAGACACAGCGGTTTTTACCAATTTGACCAGAGAGCATATTGAATCTCACGGCGGTTTTGGGAAATATCGGCAAGCCAAAGGGAAATTATTTGCCGGCACCAAAAGGATTCATATTATAAACACGGATGATGACAATGCGGAATATTTTCTTAGTTTTCCGGCTGATAAAAAATATGGCTATGGATTAAAAGAAACATCAAAGAAAGACTTGGAATTTGTCAGGGCAACCGATGCTAAGCTTTTCCCCACGGGAATAAGCTTTAAAGCCAATAATGTTTTTTTTAAAATGAAACTCTTGGCCAGCTTTAATGTCTATAACGCTTTGACAACAATTTGCATCGGTTTATCCCAAGGAGTTAGCCTGGAAATTTGCCGGCGAGCTTTAGAAAAGGCAGCTGGTGTTCCCGGCAGAATGGAAGTAGTGGCTCAAGAGCCGGCAGTTATTGTTGATTATGCCCATACTCCAGACAGCCTGGAAAAAGCATACAAGTCTATTAAGAGTTTTAGCGATGGCCGCCTAATTTGCCTTTTGGGTTCTGCCGGCGGAGGAAGAGATAAATGGAAAAGACCGGAAATGGGAAAGATAGCGGCCAATTATTGCGATAAGATTATTTTAGCCAATGAAGACCCTTATGACGAGAACCCTGATCAGATTTTAGCGGAAGTAAAAGCGGGGATTGATAATAATTGTGACTTATATGAAATTCTAGACAGAGAAGAGGCGATCAAAAAAGCAATAAGCTTGGCTCAAGCCAAGGACGTGGTGATCATCACCGGTAAAGGATGCGAACCATGGATGTGCGTGGCCAACGGAAAGAAGATTCCTTGGGATGATAGAGAGATAGTCAGAAGATCTTTGACACCTTAATGAATTCTTGTTAAGCTTTCAGCAGTTCTTTAGGAGGCGATAAAATTGGTAGAAAAAATAACAAAACATGAGTATGTCTGCGAAATTTGTGGTCAGGCATATCCAGACAAAGAAGACGCAGACAAGTGCGAAAAGAAAGGACCACCTGATTTTGAGTTTCAGGTGGGAGACAGGGTAATCGTAAACAAAGAAAACAGCGTTGACGCAGGGGAAGTGATAGAAAGGATTGTCGTGAACCGCAGTCATAAATCCAGATACAAGATAAACATTGAAGGAACAGGCAAAACAATAAATATTGGAGAAGACTTCCTGATTGTCTTCAATGAAGAAACGTTGGAAGAATTAAGAAAAAACGAAAACACCGATAAAAAAGAAACAAGCTTTGTTTTCCCCGAAGAAATACCTTTCTTGCACATATAATAGACAGTAGTACAGGCCGTTTTACGGCCTTTTTTTATTTGCGTTTTATTTTTTTGCATATTGTATTATAATAAAAAATGTAATTAAAATATTTATTATGAATCATATTAAAACAATAATTTTAATTGTTGCCAGCTTGCTGATTTATTCTTTTGTGTTTGCTCAATCATCTGAATACTTTATTCATGATGAGAGTATGGAAAATAACACGACAACTATGGAAATGGATGGAACAGGAGAATATATTTATCTGGAAACAGAAGTTGCTACCGATACGGAAACAGTGATCATAGAAACCAAAGCAGTAGAATATGATCCAACAAAATATATAGACCCTTATCCGGAGACAGAAGCTGTTAGCGCCTCGGAACCAGTTGATATGCCTAGGATTATATCTGAGACAGAGTTTCTTTATCCTAAATCGGGAACGATCGTGAATGGAAAATTAGGAATAAGAATTAATGCCGAAAAAGCAAAGGCGGTTAAATTGTTTATCCTTCGACCGGAGTCTTTTTCGTCGATATATTTGGGTCAGGGATATCTTATTGAACCCAATATTTGGCATTACTTATGGGACGCCAGTAATTTCCCCAACGGTGATTATAAGCTTTGTTTTGAAGTTGTCGGCGAATATGGCCAGTATTTCGGGAGAGAAATTGATATTCAAGTTGAGAATATAGTCGTTAGAGATATTTTAAAGGAAGAAGAATTGATAGAGGGAATAGAAATAAGCGAAAAACTGATTGAGGAAACGGTTGAAAACATATACCAGGAAGTTACAGAAGTTAAAGAAGAAATACAAATAGAAGCAGATGCGCTGATTGAAGAGATTAAAATAATAACAAAAGACATCCAAACGGGCGATATCGTGATTAGAATAGAAGAAGAGGCAAAAAGTTCCATAACAGAAATAGATGAGACAATAGAAATAGTCGCAGATAAAATTCAGATGGAAGCGGGTTTGCGGGAAGCGATAGAACAGTTAAGAAAGATGTTGGCGGAAATAGAAATAAAAATTAGAATAGTATTGGAAGAATTAGAGAGTCTTTCTCCAGCTACCATTGATTTTCTTAGAGAAGAAAAAGAACAAAGATTGGCCGATTACCGGACAGAAAAAGAAAAAATCAGCGCGATTTTAAAATCTTATCAAGACAGGCTTCAAGCGATAAGTGTGGAAAAAGAAGAGCTAAAGACAAAAATTGTAGAAACAGTTGAAAAACCAATGGGAATAATAGAGGATTTGTCCAGCCTTGAAATTAAATCTCAAATTGAAGAAGTTAAAACAGAAACAATTCAATTAACCGAAAGAAAACTTCAAGAATTAGAAAATTTAATTTTAGAAAAAGAGAGAATTAAAATTGAAGCGCAGCAAGAATTCCTTAAGGATTCGGACAACGATGGTATTTCAGATTTAGAGGAAATCAGATTGGGAACGGATCCTTTCAATCCTGACAGCGACGGGGACGGTTTTTTGGACGGAACAGAAGTGATGCTGGGCTTTAGCCCTTTAAAGCCTTCCGGAACTGATAAAATATCCTATAAAGATCCGCGAGAAGTTAGACCAATCAAGGCCGAAATTTATAAAGTGGAAAGAATTGAAGCTGTAATCCTTCCTGAAAGTGGGAGCGGCCTGAAAATACAAGGAAAAGGCTTGCCCAACAGCTTTGTTACCCTATACGTGTACTCTCTGCCCACAATAGTAGTGGTGAAAACAGACGGCGCCGGTTATTGGGAATACGTTCTAGACAAACCTTTAACTGATGGCCAGCATACGGTTTACGCCACCGTTACTGACAACAATGGAATGATAGAAGCCAGGTCAGAAACATTTGTTTTTATGAAAAGCGGAGAAAAAGTATTCAGGGTTTTTGATTCTTTGCAGGCCGCCGCTGTTTCTCCGGCTCAAGCATTGCAGAAAAAATTTATTGTTTCAATGACTATTATTATTTTTTTAAGCATTAGTTTAGCCTTGATTTCTATTGGAATATTAACAAGGAAGTCCAAAAAGCTTAGATGACATGAATAGATTTTTTAGCAGAATTTTAAATTTTTTTAGAAACTATCCGGGGATTTTGTATTCTTTCTTTCTGATTATCTTTATTCCTTTGGCTCTTTACTATAATACGGCTTTTACTGTTAAATCTTTTCAAAAGAATATTGATTCCAGCCTTCAGACAAAAGCTTTGATGGCTGAAGACATTTTCAGCGTATTCGCCGTTGATTTTTTCTCTGATACGGAAGCCCTGCAGCAAAAAGTGGAAGAAATCACTAAATTAAATCCAGAGATTGAAAATCTTAGGATAATGACTGAAGAGAAAGGAGGGGATTTTAAGATTATCGCTTCTCAAAATGTTCAGGAAATAGAAGGGGTTATTTCTAATCCCTCCCTTGCTTTGAGCTGGTCGCAAGACCAGACAATGGCCAATTTGGTTGGCGACGAAGAAGAAAGGTTTTGGAAGGTTATTAAGCCGATATATGATAATGAAACCGAAGAGAAAATTGGCTTGATCTCTCTGTCTTTGTCTTTAAAGCAAGCAGATGAATTAATTGCCAGTTCTATTTACCGTTCTTATTTAATAGTGCTGGCAGTTATTGTTTTAAGCTTGTTTTTAATAATTCAACACACTCGTCTTTTCGGTTATGTCGCTTTAAGCAAGAAGCTGCAGGAGGTGGATAAAATGAAAGACAGTTTTATCAGGATGGCTACTCATGAATTGCAAAGTCCCATTACGAATGTTCGAGCGTATGTAGAAGTTTTAGAGGAAGAAGTTCAGGAATCATTGAATAAAAAGCAAAAAGAATACTTGAACAGAATTAAAATTTCAGCCAAAAATTTAAGCATTTTAATAAGCGATATTTTAGAAGTTTCCCGGATTGAGCAGGGGAGGCTGGATTTTGCTCCCCAAAAGCTTTCTCCTGTTAAGGTGATAAAAGAAACAGTGGCAGAACTAAAGATCAAGGCGGAACAAAAAAACCTGAAATTGTTTTTTAAAGAAAAAGAAGAGCCTTATTTAATCAATGTTAATTTGAACAGGTTTAAACAGATTATTGTCAATTTAATTGTTAATTCCATTAAATACACTTCTGAGGGGAAAATAGAAATAACAGCGGAAGCAAACAAGAAAAAAGGCAAGTATATTATCTCTGTCAGCGATACCGGGCTGGGCATTTCAGCTGAAGCGCAGAAACGATTATTTGAGAAATTTTATCGCGTCAAAACCAAAGAGACCGCTGATGTTCCGGGTACAGGGCTTGGGCTTTGGGTTACAAAACAGCTTTGCGAGAAAATGAAAGGAGAGATATTCGTTGAAAGCATGGAAGGAGCCGGTTCTAAATTTACTATTTCTTTTCCCTTGATAAAAGCTTCTAGAAAAAATGAAAAGACAAAAGAATCCTAGAGCCGGAAAGAAGTTCGAATGTGCAGGTGATTTAAAAGGAGAAGAGAATAATTGAGCTACTCAAAAAGAATGGCTAAAAATTATTCATCAAAACAAGCTAAAAAAGGAAAGCTGGCGTATAGGACTCCCAGCTGTTTTATTTCTAAAAAATGCAAAAAAGCGCCACAACCCAAAAAATAGTTCCCTGGAGAATCCTTTTGGGAGAGGTTCTCTTGTTTTCTTTTACTCTGGGATTGGGCCTAGTCGCCGGCTTAAAAATAAATGATTTTGCCGCAAACAAAATTATTTCCTTGCCTCAGTTTTCTTTTTGGCAGTTTATCTTTCAATTCATTTTGGCTGTTGCCTTTATTCTTTTTATTCTTTTCATCATCAAACAAAAAAAGAAAAAGAGAATAATTTACAAGAGTCTTTTTATCATAGCTGTTTGGTGGGGCGGAACAATTACTCTTAATTTATGGCTCAATCCTTTATTGGCCCTAATTTTAATGGGGCTGCTTGTTTTTTGGTGGCATAAGCAGCCGCTGGTTTTAAACCATAATATCTGTCTTATTCTGGGCTTGGCGGGGACAGGAGCTGTTTTAGGACTAAGCCTCGACCCTTATAGCGTAGTTTTGCTGTTAATTGTTTTTTCAATTTATGACTTTATCGCTGTTTATAAGACAAAACACATGGTGAAGATGGCTAGAGAGATGATAGAGCATAAGGCTGTCTTAGCTTTGATTATTCCCCAGAGGATTTCCGGACTGGGGAAACAGTTGGAAAACGTGAGAAATGATTCTCAAGCCGTTAAAAGAGAATTTCTGATTTTAGGAGGAGGGGATGTTGTTTTTCCGCTGATTTTTTGCGTTTCCTTAATCCCGCAGGGAATTATTAATTCTTTGATTGTGGCTGTTTTTGCCTTATTGGGCCTGCTGGCCAGTTTTTGGATATTTATCAAGCAGGAGAACAGAAAGCCTATTCCTGCTTTGCCTCCTATCGCCTTATTTTCGCTAATCGGATTTTTAATTACTTTAATTGTTTGATATACTTTGAAATATGCTAGATAAAAAACAGCACTATCTCCAGATCGCTTTAAACAGCACCCTGACAGAGGCGCAGAATATTATTAGCCAGCTTCCGCTGGATAAAAGGATTATTATTGAAGCCGGCACTCCCTTGATTAAAAATTACGGAGTCAAGGGGATTAGGAATATAAGGACATGGTGGGAGCAAAGAGTTTTTGGCTATAACACTTTGCCAGAGAGCAATAGTTATAGTCCGTTAGTTAAATTTTTAATGTCTTCGGTGGCGAAAAAAGACTCGGCCGCAAAAAATAAGGAAGCGGTTTTTGCCCCCTATATTGTCGCTGATTTAAAGTGCATGGATAGGGGAGCAAGAGAAGTGGAAATTGCCAAACAAGGAGGAGCCAGCGCTGTTACTGCCTTGGGCCAGGCTCCCATTGAAACCCTAGATGCTTTTGTTCAAAAATGCGAAGCATATAATCTGGATTCAATGATAGATATGATGAATGTTGAATTTCCTTTATCTGTTTTGCGTAAACTGAAAAAACTTCCGGAGGTTGTGATTTTGCACCGGGGAGTTGACGAAGAAACTGATAATTTGGAAAAAGAAATTCCTTTTCACGAGATTCAAAGAATTAAAAGCAATTACGATATTATGATTGCTGTTGCCGGCGGAGATGATTTCCAGGAAGTTCAGCGGGCTATCTTTAATGATGCTGATATTGTCGTTGTTTGGAAATCATTTTACAACGGCACCGTGGAAACAGCAGAATTAGCCAAGAAGTTTTTAGATAATATCAGATAAAGAATAAACCCCGCCAGTCCATGGACTGGCGGGGTTTTCAATAAGTTCCTTTAAGCCTTTTTATTAACTGTTAAAGATTTTAATCCTTCCAATATTTCCACCGGTAAAGCAAATATCACTGTTTTTGATGGATCAGGTTGCAATTTTTCTATTGTTCCCAAAGTTCTTAAAGACAAGCCTCCGGGGACAGAGCCCAAAACTTCCGCCGCTTTCTGCAGGTTTTCCGCCGCTTTTACTTCTCCGCCGGCCTTAATAATAATAGCTCTTTTTTCTCTTTCACTTTCAGCCTGGGCAGCCATGGCTCTTTTCATTCCGGCCGGGAGCTCTACGTCTTGTATTTTTATTGCCGTGACGTCAATTCCCCAAGCATCAGTTTCTTCGTCAACAACCTTTTTAATATCAACGGCTATTTTTTCTCTTTCCGCCAAAAGAGTATCCAGCTCTACGCCTCCGATAATATCACGCAAAGCAGCCAAAGCGTACTGGGAAACAGCGTAAGAATAGTTTTCCACTTTCAGTATCGCGTCTTCCGCTTTCAATACTTTGAAATAAACAACAGCGTTGATTCCCACCGGGACATTATCCATGGTGATTGCCTCCTGGCGGGGGATATCAATGGTGGTGATTCTGATATCAACCTTAATCATGTTTTGGATGCCAACCAATATCCAGCGCAGTCCCGGGTTATAGGTGCCGGTGTATTTACCCAGAGTAAGAATTACTGCTCTTTCGTATTGGTTAACCACCCTTAATCCTCCTAAGCCGAATACTATAAATAGAAAAATTAGAATAAGATAAATAATCTCCATATTTTTGTATTTAAATTAATATTACTCTTTATTAGAGTATAACAAAAAACTTAAAAAAGTTAAATCAAAGTTTTCGCCATGTATTCATCTTTCAAACGGTAGCCTTGTTTGCGGAAATAATCCCTGGCTCCAATTCCGGAAATTACCACAATTTTATTCAAAGAGTATTCTTTGCTGCTGATTTTTTCCGCTTCTTTGAGAAGCTTTTTGCCCAGTCCTTTATGCTGGGCGACCGAAGCTTTTTTTCCTAGCGGAACCATCTGCCCGAAAGTATGCAATTCTCTGACAATAGCGGCATTTTTTAACACGGGCAGCATATTAGAGGAAATTCTTAATCTTAAATAAGCGAAAAGCTTTGTTTTTTTCTTATTCTCAAAGCTCAAGAATATTTCTTTGCCTTCGGAAGCGTCATAATCTTGCCGGAAAAGATAAATTTTTTCCTGGGGGTTATATTTTTCTTTCACTTCCCGGCATCTGATGCAGCTGCACCTTAATCCTTCTTCTTTAAATCTTTTCTGGATTATTTCCCGCAGGTTGGAAATTTTGCAGCCGGCCTCAATTTGAAAAGCGGGAATATCTCTGATTAATCTGCTGAGCCTTACCCAAGGAGGGATAATCTTTTTAATTTTAATCAAAAGCTCGGTTAATTCTTTATCTGAATAAGGATAATATTTTTTCTTTTTCCATAACTGATAGAGTTTTGAGCCTTTGCAGACCAAGCAAGGATAAATTTTCAGCCAATCGGGCTTGAATTTGGAATCGGCAAAAAGAGTTTCAAAGCAGGTCAAATCTTTTTTAAGATTGGAGCCGGGAAGATTTGGCATCATCTGATACATTACTTTGAAGCCGGCATTTTTAAGCAGTTTGCTGGCAATGATAGTTTCTTCTACCAGATGTCCTCTTTGGCATTTCTTTAAAACGTCGTCAAATATGGTTTGCACTCCGATCTCAACCATGGTTACGCCTAATTTTCTGAGCCTGATGATTTCTTTTAAATTAAGGGAGTCCGGCCGGGTTTCTATGCTGATGCCCACGAGGCGGCATTTTGTTTTTTCATTCTTTTTTTGTTCTTTTCGCAATTCTTGCCAGCTCGCTTTTTTCGGTTGTTTTTTAATAGACAAGAATTCATTGGCCGCTCTGAAGCATTCTGTTATAAACCATATTCTGTATTGTTCCGGGTAGGCGCTCCAAGTGGCGCCAATGATTCTCAGCTCGATTTTATCAATAGGATGTCCCTGTTTGGTCAGGCTGTCTATCCTTATTCTGGTTTGCAGATAAGGATTGTATTTTAAGGCCTTGGCTCTTTCCACTGCCGGTTCTCCGGACAGATAGCTTTTGGGGATTCCTTTTTCCGTGGGGCAGTAAATGCATTTTCCCGGACAAGGATAAGGCTTGGTTAATACCGAAACCACCACTACGCCGGAAAGGCTGCGAATATTCCTTTTAATCAAAAGTTTTTCCAAGGTTTCGGACTTGGTAATTCTTTTTTCTTGGAGCAAATTATGATATACTGCTAAAAGTTTTACATTAGTGGGCAGAGAGGCGTTTAATTCTTTAGCTATCTGTCTTTTTATCAACGCCAAATCATCCGCAGTTTTTGCTTTATCTTTAATCAGCCTTTGAATTATAGCTTGAGCAGTTTGCATTTTATGGATAGAGAATACGCAAAATATTTATTAAAGGAAACTTGTCAGAATTATAACCGAATTGCCCTGCATTTTACAAGGTCTAGAGGTTTTGTTTGGGATATTGCCGGATTGGACGAATATGTTGTTGCCGGAGAAAGGGTCTTGGACTTGGGCTGCGGCAATGGCCGTTTGTATAAGATTTTTAAAGACAAAAAAACAGATTATGTCGGCGTTGATAATTCCAGCGAGTTGATTGAAATAGCCAAGGAGAATTATCCCCATTTAGATTTTCGAGTTGCAGATGCTTTAAGGCTTCCTTTTCCTGATAATTATTTTGACAAAGTTTACAGCATTAGAGCTTTGCATTGTTTTCCTTCCAAAGAATTTCGTTTGCAATTTTTAGCGGAAGCAAAAAGAGTGCTTAAGCCGGGAGGCGCTTTGGTTCTGACGGTTTGGAATGTTTGGGAATGCCAAGACAAGCAAAATCTTCTTCGATTAGCAAGAAGCACTTTTTTAAAAATTATCGGCGCTTCTAAACTGGATTTCGGCGATACTTTTGTTCCCTGGGAAGGCGAAGTTCAACGTTATTATCATTTTTTCACCAAAAAGGAACTGAAAGATTTGACTAAAAAAGCGGGCTTTGAAGTGGATAAAATCTGGACCACCGGGAAAGAATGGAAATATTCCGATTTTTATATCGTAGCCCGCAAACCCGCCCCCGTAGTTTAATGGATAAGACGTCTCCCTCCGGAGGAGGAGCTGGCTGTTCGAATCAGCCCGGGGGCATAGATAAAAACATTAATTTTTGTTAGAATAAAACATATGAAATATAAGATTGCTGTCTCCGGATCTGCCGACACTAAAATTTGCCCTGAGTGCGCGCATGAGCTGGCCAAAGAAATTGGCAAAGAAATAGTTAAACAGGGTTGTATTTTAATCACCGGCGCCACGATTGGTCTGCCCTATTGTTCTGCTCAAGGAGCGAAACAAGCTAAGGGAATTAGTATTGGTTTTTCACCGGCGGCCACAGAAGCTTCCCACAGGAAAACCTATAAGCTTCCCACGGATAATTTTGACGTTATAGTTTATACCGGATTTGATTATTCCGGCCGAAACTTGTTAATGACCAGAGCCGCGGACGGAGTAATTATTATCTGCGGAAGAATGGGCACCTTAAATGAATTCAGCATTGCTTTTGAAGACAGAAAACCGATTGGAGTGCTGGAAGGTTCGGGAGGAACAGCGGATAAAATAAGGATGGTGACAGCCGGCCCCCTCAAAGGGAAAAAAAGGATTATTTATGACACCAATCCGCAAAGATTGGTTAAGCGCTTAATACAATTAATAAAAGCAAGGAAAAAAGATTAAAAATATGGTCAAAGAACTTCTTCCCACTAAAAAACAACTCATTGGAAAAGTTATCCACTATTTCGGCAAAGTGAAAGTGGCGGTAATTAAGCTTTCTCAGCCTTTAAAAATAGGGGATGAAATCCGCATTATCGGCGGAGAAGAGACCGACTTCAAACAACCGGTCAAATCAATGGAAACGGAGCATGAGAAGATTGCCAAAGCCAAAGCAAAGGCGGCCATTGGCGTGAAAGTAAAAAAGAAGGTTAGAGAAGGGTATAAGGTTTATAAAATATAATTTATGTATTATTTCTTAATTGCCGGGTTTGGCGGCGGAGCAGTCAGGGGTTTGGTTGGTTTTGTCAAGCACCAGTATTCCTATAAAAATGTTGGCTTCAACCTCCCTTATTTTGCCGTGATGGTGTTTCTTTCCGGCATAGTCGGTATTTTGTCCGCTGTGGCCGTCAAAGGAGCGGGGATTGATCTGGGAGTTAGCGAAGCCACTCCGGCCTTATCTTTTATCGTTGGCTATGCCGGCGACGACTTTTTAGAAAACATTTATAAAATTATTATTAAAAAACCAAAGCAATGAAATTAGCAACAAAAATAATCGGTTTTATCTTATTATTTGTCGGCGTAGCAATAATACTTTACGCTCTTTCTTCCAGCTATAGTATTTTTACCGGCCAAAAAGAGATTCCCCAGATTTTTGTGCCTTCGGAAATTGTTGCGTCAGAACCGGAAAAAGAAATGCTGCCTATTAATAAAATGGAAGATATGCAAGAGCAAATGCAGGAGACAATGAAAGAGCAGATAGGGAAGATACTGCCCAGTGATTTTATTCCTAATCTTTTAAATTTAATTTCCTGGTCAATTCTGGCCACTATTCTAATTTTCGGCGGAACTCATCTGGCCGGCCTTGGCATCAAGCTGATTAAAGATTAATATGTCGGATTTTTTAAAAGCGCTGTCTGTTTTTGTCGGCACTGTGATTGGAGTGGGAATTTTCGGCCTGCCTTATGTTGCCTATAAGGCGGGTTTTTCCATTGTTTTGCTCTATTTTCTGCTGATGGCTGGAATTGCTGTTTTAATCCATTTCCTGTTTGCTGAGATTTGTCTGGCCACCAAAGGAGAACACCGTTTTCCGGGTTATGTGGGCCGGTATTTCGGTTCTTTTTGGAAAAGAGTGACTTTATTAACCGGAAGCATAGGAATATTCGGAGCCTTGTTGGCTTATTTAATTGTGGGAGGAGAGTTTCTCCAGTTTTTCTTCTCTCCTTTTTGGGGCGGAGATTCCTTGCTTTATGTTTTAATCTTTTTCATCTTAGGCGCCTATTTTGTTTTTCGGGGGATCAAAAGCATATCTCAGATAGAATTTGCCTTGCTCTTAATTCTTTTCGCTATTTTAACCTTGTTCTCTGTTAAAGCAATTCCTTTTATCAACACGGATTATTTCACTGATATAAACTGGGAGTTCGCCGCTCTTCCTTACGGAGTAATCCTTTTTTCCTTATGGGGGATGTCTATTATCCCGGAAATCAAAGAGATGGTGAAAGGAAAGCGCCAAGAGCTCAAAAAGGTTATTGCCGCCGGAGCCCTGCTTTCTGTTTTCGTTTATTTGCTTTTCATTTTTATTGTTTTGGGAGTGTCCGGACCCAATACTTCTAAAACGGGAATGTCCGGATTTATTGATGTAGTCGGAAACGGGACCCTTGTCTTTGGTTTTCTTTTCGGAGTCATTACTTGCTTTACTTCTTTCCTTTCCTTGGGACTGACTCTCAAGAAAATCTTTTGGTATGATTTCAATATCCCCAAAAACATAGCCTGGTTTATCACTTGTTTTGTTCCTTTGAGTTTGTTTTTATTTGGCTTTAAAGAGTTTATTGATATTATCGGTTTTACAGGCGCCCTGACCATTGGAATAGATGGAACAATAATTATCTTTCTTTATCGAAAGTTTTTGCGACAAAAACATTCTCAAAAAATGAATCCCTTAATATATCTAGCCGGTTTGGTTTTTGTTCTAGGAATTGGCTTGGAGGTTTTCTATTTCCTTTTTGTGAAATAAATTTGACAAAATAACTTGTTTGTGCTATTGTGTAAACACAAACAATAGCAACTTAAAAAAAGAATATGGATGGTGGTATGAATGAGCGGAAAACACTTGGTTGTAGTTCCTGGATTTTCTATGAGAGCTCTAGAGAAACAGCTAGGAGGATTACCTTTAATTTTCAGTAAGAATAATATCAATTTTGATATTATTGATTATTTGAAAAAACCAAGAGTGGAAAAATCCATTATTGGATGGAATTTAGCCAAGGCCGTTGAGGTGGCCAAAACAATCATAGAGGCAAAAAAGCTAAGAGGAAAAAGGAACGCTTTTGTATATAGCTACGGGCTACCCGTAGTGTCAAAATTATCAAAAGAACTAAATTTTGACACGATGGTTGTCTATGCTCCGGTCTTTGGGCCGGGGACTATAAGGTGGAAATGGTATCAGAAAATATTTCTAAAATTGCCACGGCTATTTCCAGGCTTTGCAGAAATGGAAAGCAAAAAACTCTGGGAAGAGATTTTTGCTAACCTGTCCCGGTTAAAACAGGAAGGAATAAAAATTATCTTCCTGATTCCTCCGGAGAAAAATGGTTCCCATCAAGACGAGAAAGTAAAATATACAAAGGAGGATATTGAAAGGATGAAGATTTTTGGAGAAGTCAGAAAGCTTCCGGAACCAACTCATTATATAGAAGGTCAAAATCTGAAAGAAGTTGAAAAATGTATTTTGAAGGCGTTTAAGCCTTCTTTTTTTTAGGCTTTTTAAATAAAAAATGATAAAATAAAATATATGCGATTTATTGGCGATTTCCATCTTCATAGCAAATACTCCCGGGCCACTTCCAAAAATATGGATTTGGAGCATATGGATGAATGGGCGAAGATCAAAGGGATAAATGTTTTGACTGCCGCGGATTTTACTCATCCTGAATGGTTTGCGGAATTAAAAGAAAAGCTGGAGCCAACAGAACAGGGGCTATATCGGTTGAAGGGAAGCGAGACCAGGTTTATTCTTACCACCGAAATCAGCTGCATTTATTCTAAGGGAGGCAAAGTCAGGAAAATTCATATTGTGATTTTTGCTCCCAGCTTTGAAGTTGTGGAAAAAATTAATATCCAGCTGGCCAAGATTGGGAATTTGAAAGCAGACGGCCGGCCGATATTGGGGCTGGATGCTAAGGAACTGGCCAAGATTGCGCTTGATGCTTCAGAAGATTGCTTGATTGTTCCGGCCCATATTTATACTCCCTGGTTTTCTCTTTTCGGTTCGCGTTCGGGATTTGATTCAATTGAAGAATGCTTTGAAGATTATACAGAATATATTTTTGCCGGAGAAACCGGATTAAGCTCGGATCCTCCAATGAGCTGGAGAAATTCAGGCTTAGACAAAATGACTTTAATCAGCAACTCAGATGCCCATTCCTTGCCCAAAATAGGGAGAGAGGCTAACATTTTTGAAGGCGAAATGAATTATAGTTCAATAGCCAGCGCCATAAAAAGAGAACCGGGGAAGGCTAAATTAGTTTCCACGATTGAGTTCTATCCCGAGGAAGGAAAATACCATTATGACGGCCATAGAGACTGCGATATTTGCTTAACGCCCCAAGAATCAAAAAAATATAACAATATTTGTCCTGTTTGCGGAAAACCTTTGGTTATCGGGGTTTTAAATAGAGTTGAAGCTTTGGCAGACAGAAAAGAGGGATTCAAGCCTAAAGGAGCGATACCTTTCAAAAGCTTAATTCCTTTAACGGAAATAATTGCCGAATCTTTGGGTTTAGGCGTTAATACCAAAGGCGTAGATAAAGAATATCAAAATTTAACCAAGAACCTTGGTTCAGAATTTAAAATCTTATTAGAAGTTCCTCAAGAAGAATTAAAGAACTTTGCTTCTTCGGAAATCGCCGAGGGGATTATAAGAGCCAGAGAGGGGAAAGTGCATATTGAACCCGGTTATGATGGAGTTTTCGGAAAGATTAAGCTTTTTTCAGAAGCGGAAAAGAAAAAGCGCATTAAGCAAAAGACTTTATTTTAAAACGCATGAGAACAAGTTTTCAAAAGGCATTTACCTTAATTGAGTTATTAGTGGTTATCTCTATCCTGGGCTTATTATCCAGCCTTGTTTTAATCGGTTTGCAAGGAGCCAAAGACCAGGCTGATATTGGCAAAGCTCAAGAATTTTCCCATACTATCAGAGTAAGTTTGGGAGCTGATTTAATAGGCGAATGGAGGCTTAATGATGGTACTGGCAATTCAGCCGTTGATAGCTCCGGCTATGGAAATAATGGTGATTGGAGCGGAACCGGGGTTGGCGAAACTCATTGGACAACAGACGGAATGTATGACGGAGCTGGTTTATTTAATGGGACAGATGATTACATAGAAGTGGCGCATTCATCAGTGTTTGATGTTAGTCAGCTAACTATAGAATTATGGATTAAAACTCCGGCTAGTTTTGGCGGAGCTGGCTATCGCGCTTTGGTTAGTAAACAAGGATTGGACAGAGATTATAATTGGTATACTCGCTCTACAGATGGAATAAGAGTTACGGATTTGCATTTTAGCTCTGCTAGATGGGGGAGTTCGTTATTTCCCCTTATTGCTCCTTATGAACCTGGAACGTGGCACCATACAGCTATTAGTGTTGATTCTACCGGACTGGAAAAATATTACTCCGACGGCGTTCTTTATAATCAGTCTCAAGAAGCAGCGGCAATTGCAGATAACAACTATCCTTTATGGATCGGCCGGGCTGATAATCGCTGGAACGGCATAATTGACGAAGTCCGCATCTATGATAGAGCTTTGCCTTCTGCTGAAATCCAGCAGCATTATATTCAGGGGGCGGCTAAACACGGCATTGTTTTAAAATGAATTCTAAAGCCTTTACTTTAATTGAATTATTAGTAGTAATATCTGTTATTGGACTATTATCCAGTATTGTTTTGGCCGGCATGGAGGGAGCCAAAGAACAAGCGGAACAGAAGAAAGCAATAGAATTTTCCCATGCAGTCAGAGTAAGTTTGGGAGCTGATTTAATAGGGGAATGGAGGCTTAATGACGGCGCCGGTAATTCAGCTGTTGACAGTTCCGGTTATGGAAATGATGGCGATTGGAGCGGAACAGGGGTTGGCGGGACTCACTGGACAACAGATGGAATGTATGACGGCGCTGGTTTATTCAATGGGACAGATGACTATGTTATCACCCCTAATATGGTGAGTCGGTTTTCTGACGAAACAGTTACAATTGGGGTATGGTTTAAAGCAAGCGGAGCAGGAGTTATCGTAAGTGAGTTAGGTCAGGCTTCAATTAATTCAGGATGGCACGATAGTCAAATAGAGATATTAAGCACGGGAGAAGTAAGAGTAAGGGTGTGGGGTTTGAGTTCAGTGTCTCTGGGAATCGTGGATTTTGAGATTTGGAATTATGCTGTTTTGAGATATGATAAAAAAACGCAAAATTTTGATGGTTTTTTAAATGGAGTTGAGTCTTCTGGCGATGTAAATGGTGATAGGGCTGCTCCTTGGGAGGCTGGGTATGGTTTATACTATGCGTTTGGATCCGTTGATAGCACAAATTTAGGAAGTGGAGCATATTTTAACGGCATAATCGATGAACTTCAAATTTTTAATCAGTCCTTATCCTCGGCTGAAATCCAGCAGCGATATTCTCAAGGAGCAGATGAACATGGAATTGTCTTTTTTCCTATAAAGTATTAGGATAAAATTAATATGAAAATAAATACTGACCCAAAAAAAATAGAAGAGCTGTTGACAAGGGGAGTGGAAGAAATTTCGCTCAAAGATAGCCTGATAAAGAAATTAAAGTCAGGCAAGAAACTAAGGATTAAGCACGGGATTGATCCTACCGGACCTAAAATTCATATCGGCCGGGCTTTGCCGCTTTGGAAGCTAAGGGCGTTCCAAGAGATGGGGCACCAGATTGTTTTGCTTATCGGAGACTTCACTGCTCGCATTGGAGATGCTTCCGACAAACAGTCTTTGCGCCCGGTCTTAACCGGCCAGGAGATTAAAAAGAATATGAAAGACTATGTTAAGCAAATCGGCAAGATTCTGGATATGGATAAAGTAGAGCTGCATTATAACAGTGAATGGCTGGCTAAATTAAGCGTTAAAGATCTAATAAAACTGTCAATGAATTTTACCGCTCAACAGATGATTCAACGGAGAAATTTTAAAGAGCGCTGGGAGCAAAACAAGCCTATTGGCCTTCATGAATTATTTTATCCTTTGTTCCAAGGATATGATTCAGTGGCTGTAAAAGCGGATGTTGAACTGGGAGGTTCTGATCAGTTGTTTAACTTGGAAGTTGGCCGGGAGATACAAAAAATATATAAGCAAAAGACTCAAGATATCATAACCTTAAAAATGCTTGACGGGCTGGATGGCCGGAAGATGTCAACCAGCTGGGGCAATGTTATTAATATTATTGATAAGCCGGAAGACATGTACGGAAAAGTAATGTCAATGAAGGACGAACAAATGCCGCAATATTTTGAAATGGCCGGCTTCCTGCCCTTAGAAGAAACAGGAGCAGGAAATCCCAGAGACACTAAAGCCAGATTAGCTAAAAAGATCGTCAGCTTATACCATGGAGAGCGCGCGGCTGAAAAAGCGGCTCAGGCATTTGCCAGAGTTTTTCAAGAAAAAAAGATTCCTGAACAAATGCCGGTTTTTAAAACTTCTCAGTCCAAGCTCAATATTCTTGATTTATTAAAAGCTGCCGGGCTGGCTTCTTCAAAATCAGAGGGAAAAAGATTGGTTGCGCAAAAAGGAGTAAGGATCAACGACAAGATTTGCGAAGACTGGAAGCAGGATATCGCTTTAAAGCCGGAAACGATTATCCAGGTGGGCAAAAGAAGATTTGTAAAAATAGAAAGAGTTTAATGCTCTATATCGGAACATCAGGCTGGGCTTATCAACACTGGAATGATGTTTTTTATCCGGCTGGTTTACCGGACAAAGACAAGCTGAAATATTATTCCCGACAATTCAAAACAACAGAAGTAAATTATTCTTTTTATCATCTGCCTTCACCAGCGACTTATAATAATTGGTATCAACAGACCCCGAAGGGGTTTTTGTTTTCTCTCAAAGCTTCCCGCTTCATTACCCACGTTAAAAGACTCAAAGAAGTGGAAAGCGCTTGGCAGCAATTTACTAATAATGCTTCAAATCTTAAAGAAAAACTAGGCCCGGTTTTGTTTCAATTTCCAGCGTCTTTCCGGGCGACAGCGGAGAATAAAGAAAGGCTAGAGGAGTTTCTGCGGTTTGCCCGGGGAGCTTTTGAATTTCGGCACGAATCATGGGCAAACAAAGAGATTTATCGCTTGCTGGAGAAGCATAATTCTGCCTGGGTTATTGCCGATTCTCCCTCCTATCCCAAGGTAGAAGCAATTACATCTGACTTTGTTTATCTGAGAGAACATGGCTCCCAAGTTTTATTTGCTTCAAAATATTCAACAGAGGAATTAAGCAAATTAGCCGGCAAGATAAGGAAATGGCAGGCAACAGGCAAAGACGTTTATGTTTATTTTAATAACGATGCTCAAGGCTACGCTATTGTTAATGCCCAAGAATTAATTAGATTTTGTGAACAATAATTTTAAAATTCAGCAAAATAGAGTATAATTTAAGACAATGAAGAAAATTATTCTTTTCCTAATTTTGCTTTTGGCTGGTGTCGGGCTTTTTATCGAAATTGCCAAGGTTATCGGTTGGGAAGAAATTAAAGAGGGTTTCCTAGACTTCACTGGCTGGCAAGCAGTGGTGATCTTAGGGTTGACGCTTTTAATGGCCGTAATAGGGACTTGGAAATGGAAAGACATTTTAAAAAGCAGAGGAATAGAGATACCCTTTAGAGGGCTTTTTAAACCCTATCTGCTTGGTTTTTCCATGATGTATCTTTTCCCGATGATAGTTTTCGGCGGCGAGGTTTTTCGCAGTTATTTTTTAAAAAGAAAAAACGATGTTCCTTGGTCTAAGGGAATGGCTTCAGTGGTTATAGACAGAATTTTAGAATGGACGGTTAATCTGGTGGTTATCTTTTTCGGCCTCGGTTTTTTTCTTTTTAAAATAGGCTCTCCTCCGAGAAACTTGGCTGTAATCTTAGGAGTAACATTCTTGTTTTTTATCATAGCGATATCTTTTTTCTATTTTAAGACTTTTAAAAAACAAAGTGTGGTCAAAAACCTTTTGAAAGTAAATAACGGCCAGGCTGTGGAAATGGAAAAAGAGATTTTTGATTACTTCAAACTCAACAAGCTTCCTGTCTGGAAAGGGTTGATGTTTTCTTTTTTGAGGGGAGGGGTTATGCTTTTGCGAACTTGGCTTTTGGTATTATTTTTAGTCAAAGGCCTCAGTTTTTTGCCGGCTTTATCTCTTCTAGGCTTTTCTTATTTAGCGGTGATGATTCCTATTCCCGCTTCTTTAGGAAGCCATGAATTAATTCAAATCTTTGCTTTTAACAGTTTTGGCTTAAAAACAGGAGTGGCCGCCGCTTTTACTATGACTATCAGAGGAGCGGAGTTGATCATTGCTTTGACCGGTATAATAGTTTTGTTCCATGCCGGCTTGGAATTATTAAAAAATACTTTATTTAAAAATAATCGCAGATAATTTTTATGGGATTTCAACCTAACCGCATTGTTAAATATTTAGTTTTAAGCGATTTGACCTTTTGGGCCGGCTGGGGATTAATCATGCCTATTTTCTCAATTTTTATTATTCAAAAAATTGACGGCGGAACAGTTTTCGTGGCCGGAATGGCCGCCGCTGTTTACTGGATTTTAAGATCTGTTTTCAGAATTCCCATTGGAATATTTCTGGACCGCCATCCCACGGAAAAAGACGACTATTTATTTTTGACTACCGGCCTTTTTCTCGCCGCCCTTACTCCTCTTGGCTTTATTTTTGCTCAAGTTCCTTGGCACATCTATCTTATTCAAGCGATCCATGCTTTGGCAATGGCGATATCTTTGGCTGGCTGGTCAGCTATTTTTACCCGTCATATAGACAAAGGCAGGGAATCGACAGAATGGGGGCTTGATGCCACTTCAGTCGGCATTGGCATGGGAGTCTCCGGAGCATTAGGCGGCTGGGCGGTTACTCAGTTTGGCTTTCAGGCTGTTTTCGTGGCAGTGTCTTTATTGGGCATGACGAGCGTTTTCTTGCTTTTGTGCTTGAAAGACGACATCAAAGGAGTTTTTGACAATGGCCTTAACATGGACTTTGAAGAAATTTTTGAAGAAGAAAAAGAAGAATGATTATGTCTAAAAATGCATTTACCCTGATAGAACTTTTAGTGGTAATAGCTATTATCGGGCTATTAAGCAGTATTGTTTTGGTTAGTCTCGAAGGAGCCAAAGACCAGGCTGATATTGCCAGGGCTCAACATTTTTCGCAACAAGTGAGATCAAGCTTGGGGCTTAGTTTAGTGGGCGAGTGGAGACTTGATGATGAAGCTGACCCTACTAGAGATAGTTCGGGCAATGATAATCACGGAAATTTAGTTGATTTTGCTGTTTCCGGCTGGACAGACGAAGGAATGTTTGGCAAGGCTTTGGCTTTTGACGGAATTAATAATTATGTCAGAATACCTGTTTCAGGATCGTCAAATCTTCTGGATTTTGGAACAGATGGGAATGTTTGTTTTACTGGCTGGTTCAAAACAACAACCAAGAAATTTCAGGATTGGAGATATATTTTCGGACTTCCTGGCTGCAACAGCGGATTGTTAGAATGGGGGGATGGAAGATTAGTAGCCGAACTAAGAGAATCAGACTGCGCTTGTCATATTTATACAGTGCTTTCATCTTCCGACTACAAAGAGGATCAATGGTATTTTGTTGTTTGGCAGTGGCATGATGGAAAATTTGAAGTATGGATTAACGGAGAAAAAAAAGTTGATGAAAATGTTGCCTCGCATAATAATTGGGGGAATAGGTTCTATTTATCTGCGATGCCCCACACAGAAACCGGCGGAGGATTTGAGGGCGTAATAGACAATGTTCAAATTTACGATGATGTTTTAACCATAACTGAAATCCAAAAACATTATGTTCAAGGAGCAGCTAAGCACGATATTGCTTTAAAATAATCAATTATGAAAAACCAAGAGCTTGCCCAAATTTTTTATAAAATAGCCGGTTTTCTAGAAATGGAAGAAGCGGTTTTTAAGCCCTTGGCTTATAAAAAGGCAGGTTTGGTTTTAGAGAATTTAGAAGAAGACATCGCTCAAATTTATCAAGAAGGCGGAACAGCTGCTTTGGAAAAAATGCCGGGCATAGGAAAAAGCATTGCTCAAAAAATAGAAGAATATCTTAATAAAGGAGAGATTAAATATTATGAAAAGTTAAGAAAGAAGGTGCCGGTTGAAATAGAGGAACTAACAGCGGTGGAAGGACTGGGACCCAAAATGGTTAAAGTCTTATACCAAAAATTGGGAGTTAAAAATCTGAGAGATTTGACTATCGCGGCCAAGTCTCATAAAATCGCTTCTTTGCCCGGTTTCGGCGAAAAAACGGCCAAGAATATTTTAGCGGGAATTGCTTTCTTGGAGAAAAGCAAAGGCAGGTTTCTTTTAGGGGATGCGCTGTTAACAATCATAAGGATTGAAAACGGCCTAAAAGAATTGCCAGAGGCTGAAAAAGTTTCTCTGGCCGGTTCAGCCCGCAGAAAAAAAGATACTATTGGAGACGTTGATTTTTTAGTAGTGTCGAAAAAACCAAAAGCAATAATGGATTTTTTTGTTTCTCTTCCCGGAGTAACAAAAATTTGGGCCCAAGGAAAAACCAAGTCGTCAATAAGACTGGAACAAGATTTTGACGTGGATTTAAGGGTAGTTCCGGAAAAAAGCTACGGTTCTGCTTTGCAGTATTTTACCGGTTCTAAAGAGCATAATATCGCTGTTCGGAAAATTGCCCAGAGCAAAAAACTAAAGCTTAATGAATATGGCGTTTTTTCCGGCAGAAGAATGATCGCCGGAAAAACAGAAAGAGAAGTTTATCAAAGCCTGGGGTTAGACTATATTCCGGCCGAGCTAAGAGAAAACCGAGGCGAAATTGAAGCCGCTTGCAAAGGAAGCTTGCCTAAGCTGGTAGAGCTAAAAGACATTAAAGGAGATTTGCATTGTCATACTGATTGGGACGGAGGCAGAGATTCAATTAAAGAAATGGCGGCGGTAGCGATAATGAAAGGGTATGATTATTTAGGGATTACAGACCATACAAAATTTTTACAAATTGAAAACGGGCTGGACGAAAACCAATTGGCTCAGCAGAGAAAGGAAATAAACAGTTTAAACGCAAGGTTTAAAAAGAGAAACTTAAAATTCAGATTGTTGCAGGGAGCGGAAACAAATATTTTAAAAAACGGAACAATTGATATTAGGGATGAAGCTTTAAAAAAGTTAGATTACGTGGCCGCCGGAGTTCACTCCAGTTTTAGAATGTCCAAAGAAGAAATGACTCGGAGAATAATTAAGGCGATGAGAAATCCGCAGGTGAAAATCATTGTCCATCCCACGGGAAGAATATTAAGGTTGAGGGAGGGGTATCAAATAGATTTTGATAAAATTTTGCGGGTGGCCAGAGAAACCAATACTATTTTAGAAATCAACGCCCAGCCGAGAAGATTGGATTTAAACGACATCATGGTTAAAAAAACCAAAGAAGCGGGGATTAAAATGGCGATTAACACTGATTCTCACGAAATAGACCATTTGCAATTTATGAAGTTTGGCGTTATGCAGGCGCGGCGCGGCTGGGTAGAGAAAAAAGATATAATTAACACCTATTCTTTGAACAAGTTATTGAAAATTCTTAAACTATGAGTTTATTTAAAAAAATCATAGGAAGCTTTTTATTAGTCAGCGTGATTCCGATAACTGCTTTCGGTGTTTTTATAGTAAACAAAATTTTTGATATTGTTAAAGAAGCGGCTTTAGAAGAAAGTATTTCCGAAACCAGGCAGATAGGCTGGCAAATGGATACTTATTTTGAGACTATTCTAAAATCATTGGAATCACTATCATCGCTTCCGGAAATGGTTGATTTTGACAAGGAGAAAATAGACCTGCTGCTCGATTCTTATTATGCAAATTATACCATCTATTACGATGGGTTGGACACTGTTTTTGAAGCGAGTCCTTTTGAAACGTTTACTGTTTTAGACAATAAAGGAGTAGTTGAAACAATTTATCCGCTGACAGAAGCTGAGCTTGGCCGTGATTATTCCGAACAAGCCTTTTTTCAAAAAGTTATGCGGGAAAGAGAAACTTTCTTTTCTTCGGATGTTTTTGTATCCGAATCTACTAAGGAGCCCGTAGTCATAATCGCCGTGCCTGTATTTGACGAACAGGGAAAAATTTCTTTTATTGTTAAAGCAGATATAAAATTAGAAGGAATTCTTCAATTGACTAACCAAATAAGAACGGAAGGAACAAGCAGTTTTTTTACCATTAACAGAAAAGGAGTTCTTGTTACTCATCCGGAAAAGGAACTGATTTTGCAATTTCAGAACATTGAACAAAAAATGTCCGCCGAGCTTTTGAAACAGCAACATTCCCAGGGAGTTATTTTTCATCCCTCGGAAAATCCAAACAGAATTATTGTTTATTCTTGTTTGAACACAGTGGATTGGATAGTGGTGTCTAATCAGTCTCTTCCGGAAATTTTAGCGGAGCCCCTAAGCATTAGGAATCAATTCATGCTGCTTTTATTATTGATTATTATCTTTGTCGGCCTGGTTGCTTTTTCTTTATCCAGAAAGATTACCACTCCCTTGAAGAGATTGACTAAAAAGGTGTCGGAAATAGGAGTCAAAAGAAGCGCGGATACTAAAATTGTCGTTAAAACCGGAGATGAGATAGAAAAGTTGGCAATGTCTTTTAATCAGATGCTAGGGAGGCTGAATGCCAAAACAACCCAATTGGAAGAAAAAACCAAAGAGCTTCAAGAAAGGATAAAGGAGTTAAATAAATGGTATAAGCTGACAGTGGGCAGAGAATTGAAAATGGTAGAATTAAAGGAAAAGCTCAAAGAAT
>JAUVEE010000034.1 GCA_030594935.1 bacterium | reverse complement strand
GTTGTTAGTGGCTTTGCCCAGACATTGAGAATATCTTTTAAGAATTTCTTCTTGAGAATTGCAAAAAACAACTCCGGTGGCTGAAGGTCCGGGATTCCCCCGCGAGCCTCCATCAGTGTAAATAATAAATTTCTTCATAAGTTTTTAAAATATTCAATTAAGCCTTCTTTGAAGGCGGCTATATTTTCATTTTTTACTCTAAATCCCGCTGCCGGCGGATGACCGCCAAAAGTTTTAAGGAGATGCTTGCAGCTGGCCATTGCTTCAACCGCATTTATTCCTTTGGGCATTCTCACCGTCCCCGGACTTTCTTTTTCTCCTTTCTTGAAAATAAAAGTGGGTTTTTCATATCTGTCGCAGATTCTGGAAGCCACTGAACCGATTAAAATCAGATGCCAGTCAGAACCCCCTTCAAAAACAATCGGCTCTTTTGACTCAACAATCGCCTCTTCCACTTCCGCGGTAATTTCTTTTATTCTAAGCTTTTTCTCCCAGTTTTTCGCCCGCAGTTCTTCCGCTTGTTCCTTGGCTTCTTCCAAAGAACAGGATATTAAAAACGAATACGCTTCATTCAAGTGATCTACAGTTTTGCCGGCATTCAGTACTCCTATCATGTTCTGGGCAATTTGACGGTCTGAAACAGAATTGATACTGCTGATATCCCAAAGAATCCGCAAAGCCGGCCGGAAAGTGTATCTCAATATTTTCAGTCCTTTTTCTATAAAAACTTCATTTTCGTCTGTTTCTATCATCATGTCGGAAATAGTGGCCAAAGCCGTCAGCTCCAAAAAATCATTATTCAAACTGGCGCTCATTTTCTTCCCCAAAAGCAATTGGGCAAACTTATAAACAAGACCGGCATTGGCAAACTCTTTAAAAGGATATTTATCTCCTGGCTGCTTCGGATTAACAATAATGGAAGCTTGAGGAATTTCTTCCAAAGGCTGATGGTGGTCAATAATCATCACTTCAAACCCCAGTTTGTTGGCCAGCAGCACTTCTTTTATGTTGCTTATGCCCAAATCCAAAGTAATAAGCAGGGCCGGAGCTTTAGGCTTTAAAACTTTTAAAGCGGACTTATTAAGCCCATAGCCTTCGCTTTCCCTGTCCGGAAAATAAACAGCGTCCACTTCGCCGCCTAAATTCTTGATTGTTTCTTTTAAGATGATAACTGAAGCCACGCCGTCCAAATCAGAATCTCCGTAAAGAATGATCCTTTCTTTTTTCTTAACCGCCTGCTTTATCCTGCCAGCGGCTTTCTTAAAGTTTTTAATTTCCATATAACCTTTGACAAATTTTATAAACTATTATATAATCTTAATATAAAGGTGGTGAGTTATTTTCTAGAAATTTCGATGAACCACCGTATAGCTCTTGAATATTTATCGCTCTTTATATTTTTTTCTAATCATCATAAGGTACATATTAAGTGCCTTATTCTTTTTTTATTTTTTAAAAATCGCCTCAATCCCCGGCAGTTTTTCTCCGCTCAATAATTTCAGCATCGCTCCGCCTCCGGTGGAAACATAACCAAACTTGTCAGCTAATCCCAAACGATTCACCAGTTCGGCTGTTTCTCCCCCGCCAACCACGGAAAAAGCTGGACTAGCAGCTATCGCCTCAATAATTTTCATTGTGCCGGCTGTAAATCTTTCGTCTTCAAATTTTCCCATGGGCCCGTTCCAAATAATTGTTTTGGCTTCAGCAATTATTTTAGAAAATATATCAATAGTGTCCAAGCCAATATCTAAAACCATTTCCTCTTCTCTTATATCCCCGCAAACAGCCTGGCGAACATTATCGTTGTCAACGGCAACAACATCAACTGGCAGGTATAGTTTAGGACTGGCTAAATCAAATCCGGCGACCAGCTGGATGACTTCAGGTTCGGGCGCGGACTTGCCGACAGAAACCCCTTTGGCGCTTAAAATAATGTTAGCTGTCTTGCCTCCTAAAAGTAAACTGTCAACTTCCCGCAAAAAACGTTCAATCAATCTGACTTTGGTGTTAATTTTCGCCCCGCCGATTATTGCCGTCAAAGGGCGTTCCGGATTATTAATGACTTGGGAAAGGGTTTTAATTTCTTCCTCCACTAAAAATCCAATACCTGACGGCAGTTCTGCGGGAAGGCCAATCACTGAAGAGTGCTGCCTATGACTGACTCCAAAAGCATCTTGGATAAAAATATCTCCTAATCCGGCCAACTCTTTGGTAAAAGACGAATCAGCCTGTTTTTCTTCGGGGTGAAATCTTAAATTTTCCAACAGAAATATTTCTCCCGGCTCCATTTCTGTTATTCTCTGCTTTACTTCTTCTCCAAGACAATCATTTAGAAATTCCACTCGCCTGCCTAATAATTCCTCCAATCTTTCGGCTACTGGTTTTAGGCTAAATTTCATTTCCCTGCCTTTGGGCCGGCCCAAATGGCTGATTAAAACAACTTTGGCCTTACGTTCTCTTAGATATTGAATTGTGGGCAAAGTCTTTCTGACTCTAAAATCATCTAAAATGCCCTCTTCTCCCAAGGGCACATTGAAATCACACCTTACTATTACCCGCTTATTCTCCACGTCAAAATCTTTAACAATTTTCATATTATTCAAATTTAATAGTTTCTCCCGGCTTGATTACTCCTTTTTTTACCTCATCAGAATCGTTTTTTGGTTTTCTAAAAGATTCCTTTAAAGCTTGCTTTAATCCCTCTAAATCAACTTCTTTTCTTTTGGGTTTTGGTTTTTCTGCAGAAACAGTTCTACGGGGCGAAAAGGGAACAGGTTCTTCTTTTAGGGCTTCTGCCAAAGACGCTCTTTTCTCCTCCTTTGGTTTGATTTCATTAACCGAATTTTGCGTCTTGGCTTGTTTTTCTTTTTCTATCTCCGCCAAGCAAGGTTTGCAATAGACGGGACGAACGCCATCAGGCGGGAAAATAACCTTAATGTTCTTTTTGCACCGGCTGCAGACAGCGTCATAAAGGGTCTTGGCTGGCGGCGCGGAAGCGTCTTTGATCGTTTCTGTCCAGCGGGTGATCTTTCCTTCAACAATCTCTCGGGCGACTCCATACCTCTCCCGAGAAACTTTAATAATCTTATCTCCACTTGATTTTTGCGAAGGAACTGACGGAGGAAGCGTATGAGCGGAAAAAGCATCGCCGGCTATGCCGTCAATCATTAATTTCAAATAAATATGGTATTTTGCCAGATTAACAATATCCCGGCCCCAAAATTCAGGAGAAAATTCTTTTTCCAAGAATTCAGCGTCTTCCGCTCCCACCCGGAAAGAAACTAGAGTGCCGACATTACCGAAAACAGCGTCCCTGACCCCTTCTTCCATCTGAGTAATGTATTGATGCCCTAAAATCAAAGCCAGCCTGTATTTTCTCGCTTCGGATAAGATATTAACGAATGACTCGGTAGCGAAATTTTGGAATTCGTCCACATAAAGAAAAAAGTCTTTTCTTTCGTTTTCCGGCATATCCACCCGCGACATGGCCGCTAACTGCAATTTAGTGATGAGCAGACAGCCTAACAAGCGCGAGGCGTCTTCCCCCATTCTTCCTTTGGAAAGATTGAGAATTAAAATCTTCTTTCCATCCATAATCTCTCTCATGCTAAGGGAAGATTTAACCTGGCCGATAATGTTCCTAATAAGAGGGGTGGAAATAAACTGGCCGATTTTATTCTGAATGGCGGCAGTGGCTTCCACTTCGTACTTTTGAGAATAACGGGAAAATTCATCAACCCAGAAACTTTTGACAACCGGGTCGCTTATTTTATCAATAACCTTTTTCCGATAATTGACATCCGATAAAATTCTATTAACTCCCAATAAGGTCGCATCCGGATATTCCAGCAGAGCCAAAATGGAATTGTTCAAAATATATTCCATTCTCGCGGACCAAACGTCAGGCCAGATTTTCTTGAACACTCCCATTAATCCGCCGGCCACCAAATGCCTGTATTCCGGATCCACTTTCTCCATAATATTAAAAGCAATGGGAAAGTTAATGTCTGAGGGATTAAAATAGACCACATCGTTAATGCGATTCGGCGGAACAAAATTCAGCAGCTCTTCAGCCGCTTCTCCATGGGGGTCAACAAAGCCGACGCCGTTGCCGTTCTGAATATCCTGAACCGCCATATTCTGCAACAAGGCTGTCTTTCCCATACCGGTCTTTCCGACAATATAAACATGCCGACGCCGATCGTCGGTCTTGATGCCGAATTTCTTATTTTGATTGCGAAAATCCGTCTCCGCAAAAAAATTAATTTCACCCATTGCTCTAATTATAGGTTATCTGGAAAAGTTATTCAACCGGCAAACCAGCGGGAGCTTTTCCTTTTTTAGCCTCAATTCTTTTAACTCCCGGAGCATAAGAAACAGTTCTGCCGGGAAAATGAAACAAGGTGGCTAATTCTTCAATATTTAAAATATAGGTTCCTCCCGGTTTAGTCTTATAAGATTTGGGAAACAAAGGAGTGAGCCGGTGGAGATACTTTCTAAACAGCCTTCGTTTTCTGACATAAACTCTCCTGGTGTCTAAGAACCAGGTCAAAACCGTATGAACCTTGGTAAGGGTCGGCTTCCAGGGCTTGAAAGCATTTAAATGAGCGGTGTTGAATTGGTCGAAGAAACCGAATACCCAAGCTTTATGCGGGGCGAAAAAAACTTCTCTCTTGGCGAGATAAATAAATCTGATATTGGACAAAAAAGAAATCTTGCTCGCCTTTTCTTCTATTTTCGTGACTACCTCTCTTTCTCCGGGAGTAAGCTTCATTTCCGGAGGAAGCCATTCTTTTATTTCCGGTTTGGCCGGATCTATTTTCTCTCCATGAATCAATAAATCACTCGCTCCGACCAAATCGTCTTTATTAAGCATCATGGACGGTGGTTTCTCTTCGGCCGGACGCTTAACTAATTTATTCACTACTGCCCGACCCAATTCAGGGAAATTATAATCATCTGCAGGCACAACCGGCTTGGCCATAATTTGTATCCAAACCTGTTCTCCCGGCCCCAGTTTTGACATTCCTTCCAGCAAAGGAGACAAAGGGTCAATCCTTTTTTCCTCTTTGGGAGAATCCGGGCTCGTTTCAAAAAATTCAGCGTAAGTTTTAATGGGATAAACCTCGTCTTTCATCAGCTCATAATCGCAGCCCCAAAGATCCCACTCCTTGTTGGGCATATTTCTGGGAACATCCTTGGTGTAGTCGTCAGCAATTGAAATTTCAACGTCCGGATATTGGGAATAAACAGTAGATTCAATTAAATTGCGCAGTTTTATCGGCGCCCTGATGAAAAAATGTATTTCCCCTTCAATGGAAGCAATCTCCAAAGACATGGTAAAGATAAACTTCCCTTCCAGCCATTCCTCCCGCGGATTGGGCGGATCGTAAAAATGCCATAAACCGGAAAAAACCGCTTCCATGGCCCGCAGCGGTTTTAACACTTCTATCGGAGGTTTTATCTCAAAAAGGACATAGTCAGCTTTGCTGTCAAAAACATCCTGCCTCCACCATTTAAAAAGGAACTTGAAAGAGCCAAAAAGAAAAAAAGGCAGTGCCACCCACCACCAAGCTTTAATAAAATCCTTTAGAATATTTAAGATTAATAGAAATTCCTCCGCCATTTTATGCTAGGCTTTTATAAAATATTCTCCCTGGTCATTTCTTAAAAAATGTTTTCTGCTTTGTAAATTTAAAATAATGGTATTTTCTTTTACCTGCCGCTGTTCCAAAACCTTGCCGATTATGTCTTCTTTGGACATGGGCTTTCCCTGGTCCCGCAAAATTTTCAAAATCACATCCTTAACCACGCCAGGCTCATAGCCCCATTCTCTTAAGGCATAAACTCCCCGGCCAACCAAAACAAACCGCGGGTCGCGGATTAACTCGTTATGCACGGTTTGAGGAAGAACGGTGCCCTTTATTCCTTTGGAAGCGTTAATAAGGTCAGTTACTTCTTTAAAGTATAAAGGCCGGCCCTCTTGTTTAAGCATTAAATAAGCTTTGTCCCTTACTCCTTTGGGATTCACTTCCGGCCAAAAATCCAAGCCGAATTGCTCATTGGGAGCCTGGGAAATTTGTTTGGAAACTTCCAAAAAAGACAATAAGACCGAAGTATCCAGCTCTCTTCTTGTTTCCGGCCGAATTTCTTTTTCATAGATGGTCGAAATCTCTTTGAGAGAGAGAGGTCTTTTTTCTTTTTTAAATTTCTTAATAAAAAAATTGCCTATTTTTTTAACTAAATTTATTGAATCATGATTGGTCGTCCAAAAAGAATAAAAATTCCGTTCTCCTTTGACTCTTTCAAAATCATCACCCAAAACCAATAAAAAAGAAACATGGTTAGAGTATTTGTTTCCTCCCAATTGTTCCAATAATTTATCTTCTCTTTTCAAATTGCCTTCCTTTTCAAGGTGGCCGGCAAAATTTTCAAAAATTTTCCGATAAAGAGAACGATTGTTCTTAATTTGAGTACTGGCTTTTTTCAGTCCGTCTTCTTGTATTTGGCGCACCCTTTCCCGGGTAATGCCGTATTTCTGGCCAATCGCCTCCAGGGTTTCTTTTTTTTCTGTTTCCAAACCAAACCGGCAAACAACAACATCCCTTGCTCTTGGTGGCAGATCTTTTACTAAATTCTGGCAAACATTTGGGTAATTAAACATGTTGGCAATATAATATAACAATTTAAAGATGTTGTCAAGCTTTCCTTCTTTCCCAGGTGACTAAAACTGAATTTACCAAAAACATTGAAGAATATGTTCCGGAAATAATTCCCATAATCAAGGCTAAAGCGAAATATTTAAGGGTCTCTCCGCCGAAAAAGAAAATAGCTGTTAACACGAATAAAGTGGTCAGCGAGGTGTTAATCGAACGGGTCAAGGTTTGGTTTAAAGCAAAATTCACAGTCTCTTCAAAACTGAAATTTGTTCTCTGAAAAAGGTTTTCTCTGATCCGGTCAAACACCACTACCGTATTATTGACAGAATAACCAAAAACAGTAAGCAGGGCGGTGATAACCGGAATAGTTATCTGA
>JAUVEE010000053.1 GCA_030594935.1 bacterium | reverse complement strand
CATTATTCTCACCTCTGTTTATTTCAAAGCCGGCCGATTGAACCGTTTCCACTTCTAGGATAATATATACAGATATTTTGTCAAATAAAAAGACCAAACTGTATTACTGTAGTTTGGCCTAAGGCAATTTTTTTTAACTTGCTTTCGGGCGCATAGTCATATATTTCTTCCCATATGCGGAAGGGTAATTTCCGTTCCAGTTTTGCTATTTCCTCTTCACTGGCACTGTCTATCAGCTGAACCATTTTCTTCATTAGTTCTTTATAGAAAGGTTCGTATCCGCCATAGGGCCAGGAAAAAAGACATTCTGTCGCTCTTACTCCTTCAGCTAAGGTTATTATGTTGCTGATTATTCCCCGAACTATCTCTTCCGTCAAAGGTCCTTGCGCCCCGGTTCTCCTCCATCTTGTTAAGAAGTAAGAGAACTTTTCGTTAAATGTCATTTTCTCGCCTCCTTTATTTTTTAAACAGCTGCTAGAAATTAAAAAAACTGTTCGCTAACAGTATAACATAAATACATATTTTGTCAATAGCTAAAGAGAAACGGAGATCATGGCTGATTTTCCAACATAAACGTCTCCTTCGGCCCAATCGTGAATTGACTTTTCCAGCACTTCGTATGAATAAACATAATCGGCTCCCATTCTGGTTCCGGAATCATTGGTTATAAAATGAGCGGGGGTATAGCCTTTGATCACCAGCATATGCAGCAATGGGCCGGGCGGGGTGTAATTGGGATTGCCCAGCAGTCTGCCGGCAGTGGGCACGATAACCGGATTGCCTTTCACCAGCTCCTTTTTAATATCCTCTAAAGAAATATCATAAGACACTTTCGCTTGATAACCGTAATAATCCCTGATCAATTGGGCGGTTTCTTCGGTGGCCGTATTCTCGGCAAAACCATAGTTTTTTTCTTCAAAACCAACCAGATTGCGAATATCCTGACTGCCCGTCTCCGGGTCAGCCTGCTCTCCCGCTAAATAATAATGAACCATTAAAACAGCCGCCTCTTCGCAGGCATGGTCAAAAGGAGAACGCCAATCCCCCAAGGGAGCTTGGCAAAGAAAAGGAATATCCAAACCAAAAGAATCCGGCAGAACAATTTCCTTCGGAGGCTCTTCAACGGGTTCTTCAATTGGTTCTTCTCTAGGCTCTTCAATCACTCTGCTATCAGACTTAAAAGGCATTTGCTTCGGCCAATTGTTATAAAGATAGATTCCTTCAATAGCCAAGCCGACAACAACCAGAACCGCAATTATTTCCAAAATTTTATCAGTTTTTGATTTCATTTTATGACTACTCCACTATAATCAAAGGCCTGCCAATTTGTCAAGAAATAGGGAACGGACCAATAAAGCCTTCCTGACAAAGGGTCGTTGAAAATAATCTTCTCCGGATCAGCGGCGCTGCCGAGAAACCCAACCACTAGTCTGACATGAGTTTCTCTATAGGTTTTAATGTATTCCCCCTGCGGAGTGTACCAAGAACAGTCGGTCAGGTTTTCTACCGGCATAGTGCCCCAAACGACCACCGGGTTGCCCGCCGCCAGCTCTCTGGTCAGATCTGACAGCTCCCAATGAGAAAAAGCTTCTGCTTCCCGCCAATAATTCGCCGCTCGAGCTATTGGCTGCCAATGAACTCCATACCCGGTAGAACAAATCTTGCCATTGGTATCGCCAACATACAATTGGTTGGGGTCGCCCCAGAAATTTCCCTGCCGCGGACTCAAATCAGAACCGATCTTAGCCATAATATCATCTTCGGAAACAGCCGCCCCCTTATAATTCAAAGCCATCTTTAAAGAAGCTGCTTCGCAGGACAAGGAATCATCCTGCCAATCCAAAGGAATATCCAATAAGGTTATTTTAGATTCAGCTGGCAGAGAAAAAGATTCCGACCAGGTTTCAACTATCTTTTTTTCTTCAACGGGTTGAGTGACAAAGCTTAATTCGTAATCATCGCTTAAACTCGCTCCCAAGGAAGCTGTTATTCCTTCCAAGCGAACCTGATATCTGGTGCCGGGTTCAAACTCAACTGAAGGAACAAAAAACAAAGTTCGATAAAGATGATTTTCAACCAAAGGATTGGCGAACCTCCATTCGCCGTAAGCCGGCGGGTTAACGGTATGTTTAAGCTGCTGTCTTTTAATCGGTTTGCTAAATTCTATGACTAAAACAGGATGAGCAAAGTCTTTGTTGAAACTGGTTTTGATGATTTGAGGAGGCAGAACAAAAGCCAGGGCAACGGTAAAACAAAAAATAGCAATTGAAATTTTTAATAAAATTCTACTCATTTTTCCCGACATTTTTTACATAAATCCTGATGCTTTTCCGCCGCATAAGAACAATCAGGGAAAGCTAAAAAAGGAGCGCAAATAGCATCATTCACCTTCACGCCGGTCAGAGGAACGGTAAGACCGGAAGAAGGCTCTTCAACAGATTCTTCAGTGGAAGGAGCTTCAACCTTTTCTTTGCAGAAAACAAAATAGAGCCCGTAACCAACAATTAAAATAATGATTAGGATAATAATTTTATTCATAAGTTAAATTGTGTCTAACTGTTCCCTTAGCGTAAACCCGCTGGATTTCGGCTGTTGTTAGGGCGCGGTTGTAGATGCAGACTTCGTCAATGATCCCTAAAGATCCTTGGGAATAACCGCCGTGATTTCCTATTATTTGCAACGGATAACTAGCATTGCTGAATGAATCACTTCTGTCTTGCTTTAAATCCCCGTTAACATATATTTTTGAATTAGTCCCGTCTTTAACTAATACTAGATGGTGCCATCTTCCTTGGATTAAGCTGTGACCCGAAGTGCGCCAGGCTGCATTATAGAAACCGATTTCCTGCGAAGCGCTCTCAATTAAAAGATGGTGATAAGTGCCTCCATTCCTACAAAATAAGGTGTTCCAGCTCCCGCCATTGCCATTATAATAATACCACATTTCCGCTGTTATAACATCACTGTTAATAGCTGATTGCAGTTGAATATAATCATTCTTGGCATCAAATTCCACCGCTTTTCTTGTTATTCCGTCAACAAACACAGTTCCATTAACGGTTCCGTCATTATCATTACCGCTACTGTCTCTCGCTGTGCTATCATCAAAAGTCCATTCCCCGACCAAATCAGCGCCCAAACTAACTCTGACAGCATGGGAAAACTCTTGGGCTTTGCCAATATCAGCCTTGTCTTTGGCTCCTTGCAGGCTAACCAAAACAATGCTGGACAATAAGCCAATGACAGAGATAACCACCAATAACTCAATTAAAGTAAAGGATTTAGAATTCATAGCTTATTTTATACTCAGCTGCTCCCAGGGCGTAGAGTTGCTGGATTTCGGCAATGGTTAAGGCTCGATTATAAATGCGGACTCCGTCAATTTTACCGCTAAAAAATGTATGAAAACCGGCGTAACCTATCGTAACCGGATCAGAAGAAGTGTACGGAGTCTGGGTATAGGGACAGGTTTTTCTCAGCTCTCCATTGCTATAAACTCTCATATTGGCTCCATCATAAGTGCTTATTAGATGAGTCCATTTATCTACCGGAGCATTAAGCGGATCTCCTGCCCCTCCATTATTCCAACACGACCCCCCGCCTCCGGCACTGTATATCTGCCATAAAATATCTCCGTCAGCTTCACGCCATAAACCATAATTCCGAAGAGCGCCGTTTCCTTTGCCTAAAAATCTGACCCAATCGGGAACATTGGCCGAAGGGTTAATCCATGCCTCAACGGTCATGTCTTTTCCTAGTTGTAAATCAAGGTGGTCTCCGCAATCAATATAGTCACTATTATTTCTATTAAAATTACCCGCTTTCCCAAATACTCCATCAACCCAAAAATCGGTTTCTAAAGACGCGCCATTCCTAGTTCCGTGATTACTAATGCCTGAAGTATCACAAACATCTCTGCCGCCCAAGCAAGCATTGTCCACCCCCTCGTTAAACCTCCATTCCCCGACCAAATCAGCGCCCAAACTTACTCTGACAGCATGGGAAAACTCTTGGGCTTTGCCAATATCAGCCTT
>JAUVEE010000069.1 GCA_030594935.1 bacterium | reverse complement strand
AGATCCCTATCTCTCTGCTCCTTTGGAAGACCCTCTTTACAGCTTGGCAGAGCCTGACAGTTTAGATAAACATTGTTATCGCTACAAAACAGTGAATCACGGCGAGGACTATAAGATCAGAGTCAATTACGAAACAGGAGGATATAAGGAAACAGCTTCCTGGGGCGGTGGAGGAATAGTTTATTGGACTTGCGGAGACGATGTAACTTTCACTTACAGAGGCAGTTCAGTTACTTACGGTTCAATTTATAACAGCGCTACTGCTGAATGCTGGCTTGATCGTAACCTTGGCGCTTCACGACAGGCTACGGCTTATAACGATAGCGCCGCTTACGGCGATTTTTTCCAGTGGGGCCGGCTTGACGACAATCATCAAGACCCCACCAGCGGCACCACAGCAACAAATTCATCCGCAGATAATCCAGGCCATAGTAATTTTATTTTAGAGCTTAATATTCCTAAAGATTGGCGCGATCCGCAAAATGACAATTTATGGCAGGGAGTAAGCGGCATTAATAATCCTTGTCCTGATGGTTGGAGATTGCCAACATTAACAGAATGGGATACAGAGCGCTCAAGCTGGAGTTCAAATGATCAAAATGGCTCCTATGCGGGCCTAAAGATCACTATCCCCGGTTTTCGCTTCTATGGTAATGGTAACATCAGCTCCGCCGGTAGCATGGCCATCTATTGGAGTTCTACACTTAGCGGCGCGACTGTTCGCCTCCTGTACTTTGACAGCAGTAGTTGGACCACGGCTGATGATTACCGCGCTTCCGGCTTTTCTGTCCGCTGTATCAAGGACTAAATTGTGATACAATAGGAGAATGAGCAAGATTCTAAAGTATTTTCTTTCAGCAGTTTTAGGATTGTTTTTATTATTGCTGTTATTTATCGCTTATTTCTCTCTCGGCAGTCCTCCCAGAGCGGAGAAAATTACTTGGGGGATTAATTTTTCCCAAAAACACACACAAAATCTTGGACTTGACTGGCAGGAAGTCTATTCGGCCATCACAGATGATTTAGAAGCTGAAAAGATAAAAATAGCGGTGCACTGGGACATGATTGAACCGAAGCGAGGAGAATACTATTTTGACGATTTGGATTGGCAGACAAGCAAAGCGAAAGAAAAAGGAGTCAAGCTTGTTTTAGTAATTGGAATGAAAACTCCCCGCTGGCCGGAATGCCATCTGCCTGAATGGGCGGTTGATTTAAGCAAGGAAGAACAGCAGCAGGCAATTTTGCTTCTTTTAGAGAAAATTGTTTCCCGCTACCAAGACCAGCCTTTGATAGAAGCTTGGCAGATAGAAAATGAACCGTTTTTTCCTTTTGGCGTTTGTCCCTGGACTGACCTTGATTTCCTGAAAAAAGAAATAGCTTTGGTAAGATCAATTGACCAGCGGACGATTATTATTTCTGAGAGCGGCGAAGGTTCTTTCTGGCTGCGGGCGGCAGAGCTGGGGGACATAGTGGCAATAACCATGTATCGCCAGGCCTGGTTTGAACAATTGAACAGATATGTTGAATATCCTTTTAGGCCGATTTTCTACTGGCGCAAAGCGCAGATTATTAAAAAGTTATACGGCAAAGAAGTAATCTGCGGGGAGTTGCAAGCCGAACCTTGGGGTCCGAAACTGCTTTACGATTCGCCCCTGGAAGAACAGAGAAAAACAATGGATTTAATCCAATTTCGCCAGAACATTGATTTTGCTTCTCAGACCGGGCTTAAAGAGTTTACTTTGTGGGGGGCAGAGTGGTGGTATTGGCTGAAAACAAAGCATAACCAGCCGGAAATTTGGGAGGAAGCCAAAAAAATATTATGAAACTAAGCATTATTATTCCTGCTCTTAACGAGGGAAAGAACTTGCCAAAATTGTTAGACTCTCTTAAAAAACAGTCGTTTTCTGATTATGAAATAATTGTGGCTGACGCCGGCTCCAAAGATAAAACAGTGGCTGTTGCCGAAGAATATGGCTGTAGAATAGTTCCGGGAGGATCACCAGCCAAAGGAAGAAACAAAGGCGCAGAAGTCGCTCAAGGCAAATTGTTTTTGTTTTTAGACGCTGATATGGTTTTGCATCCCTCCTTTTTGAAAAAATTGATTAATCAGTTTGAAAAGAAAAAACTGGATATAGCTTCTTGCTCAATCTATCCCAGCAAGAAAGTGGATAAATTTTTCCATGCTTTTTATAATATTTGGGCAAAATTATTAGAGGATGTTGTGGCGCATGCCAGCGAAGTTATTCTTATTAAACGAGAATTTCATAGAATTATTAAAGGATTTGATAAAGAGATTAAAATAGCCGAAGATCATTCTTACGCCCGCAAGGCCGCCCGGTTCGGTAAATTCGGTTTTTTATTGGGGCTGAGGGCGGGCACTTCTTCCCGGCGGTTTGAAAAGGACGGCCGGGCAAAGACTTATGCCAAAATTGTTTTGGCCGGAGTTTATTTGTTTTTATTGGGAGATATCAAATCAGACATCTTTAATTATAAGTTTGACCATTATTCCAAAAAATCCAAGAAATAGGGTATAATAAGGATGTATGAGCCTGAAGTCTCAAAAAGCATTCACCTTAATTGAATTATTGGTGGTTATTGCCATTATTGGACTATTGTCCAGTATTGTTTTAGTCAGCCTGCAAGGAGCCAAAGACCAGGCTGATAT
>JAUVEE010000049.1 GCA_030594935.1 bacterium | reverse complement strand
GTCCAGCCAGCTTAGCATATTCTTCCTTGGTCAGTCCAGTGATAATGGAGCTTTGTTCTTTCTCTTTTTCTTCTCCGATAATCTTTAAGATCAAAGCCTGTCTTAAATAATTGATCAGGGTTTTGCTGAAGTCTTGAAGGTCGTTTCCCTGTTCAGTGATTTTTTGCAAAAAGCTGATTGCTTCCGCTCTTTTCCCCTGGACCAGCAATTCAACAAAATCCCCCACTACTCCTATATCCACCAGTCCCAGCAAGTCTTTGATGTTTTCCGCCTTTATTTCCGTTTTGTCGCTGGCGGCGGAAAAAGTTAAAGCCTGGCCCAATAAGCTTTCCGCGTCTCTGATCGCTCCGCCGGAATTCAAAGCGATAAGCTCCAAGGCTGATTTTTCAATTTTTACTTTTTCCTGCTTACAGATGAATTCCAATTTCTTGATAATTTCAGCTATGGTAAGTTTTCTGAAATCAAATCTTTGGCAGCGGGAAAGAATAGTCGGTATCATTTTATGGATTTCCGTGGTGGCCAGAATAAAGATGGCGTAAGCAGGAGGTTCTTCCAAAGTCTTTAACAAAGCGTTGGCCGCTTCCTTGGTCAGCTGGTGGGCCTCGTCAATAATAAAAACCTTGTATTTTGACTTGGTCGGGCCGAACTTGATTCCCTCTCTCAAGTCTCTCATTTCATCAATGCCCCTATGGGAAGCGGCGTCAATCTCAATCAAGTCTATGGATCGATTTTCCATGATCTCCAAGCAGGAATCGCATTGATTGCAGGGCTCGGATCCTTTGCGTTTTTCGCAGTTTACCGCCTTGGCCAATAAGCGGGCAATGGTTGTTTTTCCGGAACCGCGGGGACCGAAGAACAAGTAGGCGTGAGACACCGTATTAGCCGCTAGAGCGTTGGTTACGGTTTTGACTACGTGTTCCTGCCCGATAACGTCAGCAAAGCTCTTGGGGCGGTATTTGCGATAAAGCACTAAATTTCCCATATTATTTAAAAACAATGAATTTATAACCTAAAAAGTTCCAAGCCATGCTGCAGAAAGCCGCGCCAATAGCGCCTACGCTGCCCCAGACCTCAGGAGACAGTCCGAACTGAGAACCGATGACATTTACTATAATAGAGGCCGAACCGACATTAATGCCAAAACCAACAAGGCTTACTGCAAAAAACTGAATGAATTCCTTGCTTGTTTTTTCCTGTTTTTTGCCAAAAGTCCAGTGTTTGTTCCAAAAGTAGGAGTTGATCACTGAGACAATAAAAGAGAATCCTTTGAATATTGAATAAAATACTCCGCTAGTTATTCCGGAAACCAGCATTAAAAAGTTTAGAATCCCGATATCAATAAGAGTATTCAGTACGCCCACTAAAACAAACTTGGCCAATTGCCAGATGAACGCAAGCTTTTTCGCCAGCACCGAAGCGAACCAAAGGCAAACAGCGCAAAAGATCGGCATAAAAACAGGCCAGATCCAGTAGAGCCATTCTATTTCTATTTCCAGGTTTTTAAAGATACTGAAGCTGAACAAAGCAATTAGTTCTCCAATGACTAGAGCGATGATAATGTCTGATTTCTTCATTAGTTTAAAATATCAAAAAACCAATCTCTTGACAAGGCTTGCCAGTTTGTTAGATTGGAACCAAGTATGTTTTATCAAATTAACCTTGATTGTTGCGCATGTTGCTGCACTCTTTGCAAAGGGGTTTGTTTGAACTGTTAATTACTAATTAAAATTACTATTAATCAACGAACCTCTAGAAAGAGGCTTTTTCTTTTTATGACTAATATTTTAAACGCTATTGGCAATACGCCTTTAGTAAAAATGAAAAATATAGATTCAGGGGTGAATGTCTTTGCCAAGCTGGAAGGATTAAACCCTACCGGTTCGATCAAGGACAGGATCGCTTTGGCAATGATAGAGGAAGCGGAAAGATCAGGCCGGCTGGTTAAAGGCAAGACCATCTTGGAGCCGACCAGCGGCAATACCGGGATCAGCCTGGCAATGGCGGCAGCAGTCAAAGGGTATAAGATGAAGGTTGTCATGCCGGAATCAATGAGCATTGAAAGAAGAAAGATGCTTAAGGTTTTCGGAGTGGAAATAATCTTGGTCAAAGACGAGGATTGGCGCGATGCGGCGATAAAGTTTACCAAAGGACTGGCAGAAAAGGATGATAATCTGGTAATGCTTAACCAGTACGAGAATAAAATGAACAGCGACATTCATTACCAGAACACGGGCAAAGAGATCATAGAGCAGATGGAGGGCGAGAAAATTGATTTCTTTATTGCCGGCATCGGCACCGGCGGAACGATCAGCGGCATTGGCAGGCGGTTGAAAGAAGAATATCCCGAAATGAAAGTTATCGGCATTGAGCCAAAGCCGAAAACTAAAATCCAAGGATTGAAAAGCCTGGCCGAAGGATATGTGCCTCCTATTTTGGATTTAAATATCATAGACGAGAAAGTTATTATTGAAGACGAAGACGCTTTTCAAGCGACCAGAGATTTGGCCGGAGAAGAAGGAATTTTCGCCGGAATCAGTTCCGGAGCAGCCTTTTTTATAGCCAAACAAATTGCCCGGAGGATTTCTTCCGGAAACATAGTCACTATCTATCCTGACCGGGGAGAAAGGTATTTAAGCACCGGAGTTTTTGGATAAAAAAAGGAAGAGAAGCCTTAGCCTCTCTTTTTAATTTTTGGTATGTCTTTTCAATTGTGGCTTTCCTGATCTTGGTTATTTTTAATTTACTGGTGCTGATATTTATCCCTTCTCTTTCGGCGGCCAGTTTAATGGCAGCGCTGCAGATTCCGGATGTCTCTCTGGACAACTCAGTATTTTCTACTATCTTTTTTGCTTCTTCTGCTATTTTTGGCGGCAGCTTGAGTTTTTTGCAAACCCGGTTTAGATAGATGCTCTTGTATATTTCTCTGATAGTTGTTCTGTTCACACCGATTGCTTCTTCTACCGTTCTGAAGGTTAAAAACTCTTCATTTTCTTCTGCCGCTAATTTTATGGCTGCACCTGCTGTTCCTGAAGGGATTCGGCTTTCTGCTTCATTTTTATTTATTATTTGTTTCGTTTTTTCTGCCGTTTCCTTGGCTAAATCAAGTTTGGCGCAAAACCTGTCCACATACTCGACCGGCCCGGGAGATAAAATTTCAATGCCCAATTTTCTGGAAAGAAGCAGAAAATTCTTTCTTACTTCTCTTTCTGAAGGGATATATCTTTTTCCTAAAGGCAGAATTTGCTTGTTTGAATCCAGCAGCTCCTTGAGAGTGATCGGAGATTGGCAGGTTCTAGCGCTGATATGCACCACCGCGTAAGCTGTTATTTCTATCTTGGCCGTGATCATATTTTTTTGCGCCAGCATGTCAAAAAGACCCAAGGAATAACCAATTACTTTTTCCGGCACTTTGTGGCGGGTTATAAGAAAATTGCAGATCGCGAGTATTTCCTTAATTCCTTTTTTTTGCCTTTTTAGCGTTTTTTTACCCCAAGAATACTGCGTCCGATCATTAAGAGAAAGAAGGCACTCTTGAAGACTCATGGGAGCGGGAAGTTTGTCATTCATTTTATCACCTTTTAGAATGTTAAATAGCTGCAAGGGTTTTTGCTTGACCCTTGCCTGGACATTATCATAGTTTACAGCTTTTTGAAAGCTGGCACGAAGAATTACTGACAAAAAAATAGAGGAGTATATTCTCCTCTATCGGCATTTGCCGGCTATCTCTATTCTAGAGATAGTATCGTTCCAGTCGCAGTTCCAGCCGACGATTTCGCAATAATTTCTTCCGACAACAAGGTCAGAACTGTTTATTAGCATATCCTCTTGCGGTTCAAAAAACACTGAGTCGGCGTCTGATGTCAAAAAAGCCATTAAACTATGTCCACTGTCGTTGAATTTTAATTCTACGGGACAAGCTATAATTCCTTTCTCCATAGCATTCCATAGTGTGTCAAAGGTGAACATAGAGCAGTCATAGTCTTCTGTGTATGATCTTCTGTCTATTTGGTCTTCTTCCAGAAATTCCATAACTTCCAACAAAGAAGCTTTTCGCAGCTTATTTTCCCCTATCTCTTCTTCCGTAGCTTCTATCATTCCGTCTTGCGGAAAGATAAGAAATTCCTCTTCTTTCGCAGATTGTCCCAGAAAATTGTTTTTTGCGTCTTCGTCAAATTCACTCAAAGAAATTTCTTGCTGCTGGCATAGATTCGTCCAATAACTCAAGCTTACTTTAGTAAATTCAAGTTTATTTTCTAAATCAGCCAATTTATTTTCTGAATCAGTCAAGTTCTTTTCAGAAAGAGCCAGTCTGTTTTCCATTTGCTGATTGTCCCGAGTTGTCATAATGCTGAAAAACATGGCTGCCAGAAGCAATAACACAAAAATCTTATCAAAAGCTATTTCTTTCATCCTAAACACCCCTTCTCTTATTTTAAAGTGCAGTAGATATTTTTAAACTGCCACTGCTATCTTGCCACACTTTTCCTATTTTTAAAAGGTTTTCAAAAAAAAGAGAAGCATTCGCTCCTCGTTCTAATTTTTTACTTACTATTTTGACAGTTGATACTGATATACCCGTGATTTTTGCCAACTTTTGCGGACTAATTTTTTGGCCAAACTTATTAGTTGTTATATTAATAGCCGCTATTGCTTTACCGGGAGGAGATATTCCTTCTGTTTCAATATTGGCTATTTCTTTTGCTTCAGCCGCTATTTCTTTATTAAGGCCGATTTTTTCGCACCACCGGTCAATATAGTCAACCGCGTTAGAAGGAGCGATTC
>JAUVEE010000006.1 GCA_030594935.1 bacterium | reverse complement strand
CAATCCCTTTTGCCTTTCTTCCAGGGTTTGAGCCACTTCAATAAAAAAACAATGCTCTTCAAAACAGGCCTGGCTTTTTTTATTATTCAAGATCACTATCGCGGCTGCTGCCGTTATTATTAAAAATAGCCCTAAAATAATTTTTTTCATTTCTTATAAATAAAAATTATTAAACTTTCTTAACCCCCTTAAGAAATAGATAAGCAATCAAGCCGCCGGTTAAAGCGGTAAAGAACTGCGGCCAGCTCATCATTACCGCTATTTTGCCCGCCACTTTTTCTGTTAAAAACAAATTGATGACAATGGAACTGGCAAAAAACAGGAAAGCAAATTTCAAGAAGCTGGCCATAATCACTTTCAGCCAATAATTCTTTTTTAGAGAAAAAGCATAAGCTAAAATTAAAATAGTATTAGCAATGATAATAAAGGGAACCAGGGGCGCCAAAACCATTGGCAGAAGGCCAATGCCCAAAGCAATAATACTGGGAATTATGCCCACTAAAACCGCTGAGCGCCAGCCCAAAACAGCAACCGAGATAAAAAGGACGGCGTTAACAATAGAACCGGTAATAAGCTGATTGCCCAACAACGGGGCAATAACGGCTATCCCTGTTAAAACCGCAAATTGGGCTAAAATAATTTCTTTTCTCAATGTTAAAGATTTAGTTTTGTTCATGGAATTTTGTGTGGCAAATAGAATCAACTATTTTTTTGTCTTTTAAAAACTTTTGATATAATTTTTTCACTATGGGATTCTCCTCGGCAAATCTTATTTCCTTGCGGCTGTCAATCCGGAAAAGGCTGGCGGCCCTTTTCCGCCTGACTTCCTCGTCCGCCAGCATTGGCTGGCCGCCGCCGCCGATACAGCCTCCCGGACAAGCCATCACTTCCACATAATCATAAGGATTATTCTCCAGTATTTTCTTGGCATTGCCCAAGCCGCTGACAGCGGCCACTCTGATTAATTGATTGCCTATTTTAACTTCCGCCGCTCTGGTTCTTTCGCCCACTGTTTCAAATTTTATTTTCAACAGCTTTTTGTTGGTCATCTTTTGATAAGTTGTGCGCAAGGCCGATTCCATAACTCCGCCGGATGCTCCGTAAATAACCCCCGCTCCGCTGGGAATTCCCAAAGGATTATCTATCTTCTCTGATTTTATCTTCTTCAAATCAATCTTCTTTCTCTGAAAAAGCTTGGCCAGTTCCCTGGTTGTCAGCACATAGTCAACCGGTCTCAGCCCGTTGATCTTCAGCTCTTCTCTGGTTATTTCATATTTTTTGGCGACGCAAGGCATCACTGAAACAACTGTTATCCTGGCCGGGTCAATCTTTGCCTGCCGCGCCCAATAAGTTTTTATCAAGCCGCCGAGAATAATCTGGGGAGATCTGACCGTGGTTAAATTGGGAATAAGCTTGGGATAATAGCATTCAATAAACCTTACCCAAGCCGGACAGCAGGAAGTGAACATGGGCAGATTCTTCTTGCTTTGCAGCCGCTCTATCAGCTCCAGAGATTCTTCAACGGTGGTAAAATCCGCGCCCACGCAGGTGTCAAACACTTTATCAACTCCCAATTGCTTAATGCCGGCGACAATTTTTTCCGTAACCACTGACCCGTAAGGCAGACCGAATTCTTCGCCAATACTGCTTCTAACGGAAGGAGCTATCTGGAAAACAACAACTTTGTTCTTGTCTTCCAAAGGCTTGGCTATGTCTTCAAATTCTCCCACTGCCTCAAAAGCTCCGGCCGGACAATGGACCAGGCATTGCCCGCAATAAACGCACTCTTTATTTTTCCCGGGAACGACGCGGTAAAGATTTTCTTTTTCTTCTTTCTCTAAATAGCCTATTCCCTGCTGCTGGCAGGCATCAATGCAATTGCCGCAATCAATGCACTTGGAACTGTCAAAAATCAGGGCAGGGCCGAACTCATAAACCGGCAGGCCTTTTTTCCGGTCGTCAAACCTGTTGATATTAATCTTATACTTGCGCGCCAACTCCAATAACTGGCAGTCAAAATTCATTACGCAATCGTCGCATTCTTCCTGATGCTGGGCAAAAAGCAATTCCAAATTAATCCTTCTCGCTTTATTGATTCTGGCTGATTCGGTGATAATCTCCATTCCCGGCTCCACTTTTGTTGAACAGGCGGTATGCAAACCCGGTCTGCCTTTTATCTCCACCAAGCAAAGGCGGCAGCTGGCTTTTATCTTTAAATCACTGTGAAAGCAAAGGGCGGGAATTTCAACGCCATTCTTTTTAGCGACAGCCAGAATTGTTTCTCCCGGCAAAGCGACAACCTTTTTTTTATTAAGAATAATCTTCATAACAGTTTATTGATTAAGCTTTTAAGAGGAAGAACCGAACCTCTGCCCAAAGCGCAAAAACTGGTATTTTCCAAAACAAAGAAAATATCAGCCAAATCTTTTTTGTCTATCTCTCCTTTTTGCGCCATTTGCCCTATCCGATATATTCCCTCCCGGCAAGGCGTGCATTTGTCGCAGTTGGCAACCAAGAAAAAATCAATCATTTCTCTTAACAAAGCCATAGCGTCTGTTTGGAAATCATAGACGATTATTGCTCCCGAACCCTTAACCTGGCGTTTCAATTCATTGGATAACAGGATTTCTCCCATTGCCTTTCCGCCGGCTTGAAGGAAGAATTTGCCTCGGGGAAAATTGCCGGTTTCAGTTAAAATGCGTTCAATTGACCAAGACAAGGGCATTTCGTAAACCCCTTTATTCTTGACTGCGCCGCTGATCGAATAGAAACGCTTCTTTTCGTATTTTCCTTGAACAATCTGAGCCACATAATAGAATGTTTCTACATTATTGATTAAAGTCGGACAGCCCCATAAGCCGGATTCACAGGGAAAAGGAGGCTTGATTCTCGGTTCCGGCTTTTCGCCCTCTATGGCCGCGCAGACGGACGTTTCCTCTCCGGCCAGATAGCCTCCGGTCTTTGCGCAAATTTTAATCGGACAACCGTTAATAAGCTTCGCTAATCTTTTTCTCTGCTTCTGATAATAATCTTGGCGCAAATAAAGATAGGCGGAACTGTTATTTATGATTTCCAAAGCCGCCTTTATGCCAGTAATGACTTCTTGAGGGTAATTCTCCAGAATAAAACCGTCTTTGAAAACTCCGGGGTCTCCTTCGGAGCCGTTGCAGATTATGTATTTTTTTTCCGCTTTGGCCCGGGCGACCAGCTCCCATTTTAAAGCGGTGGGGAAAGCAGCCCCGCCCCTCCCCAAAAGCTCATGCTTTTTAAATTCAGTAATAATTTTCACAAATATATTATAGCCTAAAATTGCTTCAATACCAAAAACAACCCCGCCAAGGCGGGGTTGTTTTTTAAACGAGATCGTCCTACTCGGTAGGATTAGAATCTCTGAAAGGTTTTTTCTCCATTGGTCTAGCTTCGTTTACTACGATGCCTCTTCCTTCAATCTCTTTGCCATTAAGGTCATCAATGGCTTTTTGAGCTTCTTCTTCTGTAGACATTTCTACGAAACCAAATCCCTTTGATCTGCCGGAAAATTTATCCATGATAATGGCGGCAGACTCAACTGTACCAACCTCAGAAAACATTTCTTTAAGACCATCTTCGTTGGTTTCATAAGGGAGGTTACCTACGTATAATTTCTTTTGCATTTTTTTACTCCGCCGAAGCGAAGTTGATTTATTAGTTAACGACCTACTTTAAACTTTCTCACTATATTAAAATATAAGGAAAACTTAATAAGCACGATATTCTTTTCTAATAGAAAGAAATACATTTTATGTATATACCAAAGCGTTGATTTTGTCAAGGTAATTGCCTTATTGCCCAAGATTGCTATAATAAAAAAATGGACAAGATTACTAAGAGATCTGAAGATTATTCCCAGTGGTATCTGGATGTTATTGCCGCCGCTGACTTGGCTGAAAATTCATCAGTCAGAGGCTGTATGGTCATCAAGCCCAATGGCTATGCGCTTTGGGAAAACATTCAGAAAATACTGGACGCAAAATTCAAAGCTACCGGCGTAAAGAACGCCTATTTCCCGCTCTTTATTCCCAAAACCTTTTTGGAAAAAGAAGCAAAACATGTGGAAGGGTTTGCCAAGGAATGCGCCGTGGTGACCCATCACCGCCTGGCGGCAAATAATAAGGGCGGTTTGGAGCCGGCCTCTCCTTTGGAAAATCCTTTGATTGTCCGGCCCACCTCGGAAACCATTATTTACGACGCCTATGCAAAATGGGTGGAGTCTTATCGCGACTTGCCGCTCCTCATCAACCAATGGTGCAATATAGTCCGCTGGGAAATGCGCACCAGGCTGTTTTTGCGCACTACTGAATTCTTATGGCAGGAAGGACATACGGCTCATGCCGGCAAAAAGGAAGCGGAGGAAAGAACAAAACAAATGATTGATCTCTACAAATCTTTTATGGAGGAATATCTGGCTCTCCCGATAATCTCAGGCAGAAAAACAGAAGCGGAGAAATTCCCCGGAGCCGACTACACTACTTGCGTGGAAGCAATGATGCAGGACGGAAAAGCTTTGCAAACCGGCACTTCCCATATGCTGGGACAGAATTTCGCCCGGGCTTTTAAGATAAAATTCTTGAATGAAAAAGGGAAAGAAGAATATGTTCATCAAACCAGCTGGGGCTTAAGCACCAGGCTGATCGGCGCCTTGATTATGGTCCACAGCGATGACAAAGGATTGGTGCTACCTCCTAAAATCGCCCCTCTTCAGTTGGTTATTATTCCTATTTGGAAAAACGACGCAGAAAAGAAAAAGGTTTTAGCGAAAGCGAACAGTATTGCCGAAAAATTAAGAGAGATAAGCATTGAGGTGGAAGTGGACGAACGGGATGAACGCCCGGGAGTAAAATTCTTCGGCTGGGAAAAACAAGGAGTTCCCATTCGCCTGGAAATAGGGCCGAAAGATATCGTTAACAAATCAGTGGTTCTTGCCCGCCGGGACAACGGAGAAAAAACAATTGTCAAAGAACAAAAACTAGCCGCTGAAGTCAAAAAAACACTGACTGCAATCCAGAAAAACCTTTTTAACCGAGCTTTGGATTTCCAACAAAAAAACACCCGGAGCATTGATTCCTGGACTGATTTTAAAAATTCTCTAAAAGAAAAACCGGGTTTTATCCTGGCCCATTGGTGCGGCGATTCTAAGTGCGAAGCCGCTATTCAAAAAGAGACCAAAGCCACTATCCGCTGCATACCTTTTGAACAAAAAAAAGAAAACGGCAAGTGCGTTTTCTGCGGCAAGAAATCAACTAATAGAGTTATCTTTGCCAAAGCTTATTGATAAAAAGTAATGATGGCCGAAGATCCATGATCGACGGCCATTTTTGTCTTTGGAGGAGAAATCATAACTCCATTTTTGCTAAGCCAGAACTTTCCGTTCTGGAAACTTGGACCGAATGGACTGGATTGCTATTCGATCACGGGCAATTCTGGCCTTTTAGCAATGGAACTATATTTCAAGACAATTACAATATAGCACTATTTTCTAATTTTGTCAATGGCAATTAACTGAATTTTGCTCTAAAACTTGAATTTATCGGCAAATTGTCCTATCACCGGCAGCTCTTGTTTCAGATTTTTAGTAACATTAACCATGCCGATAAGGCTTAAAACCAACCAGACAATCCCGACTAGACTGATCATAAAAAAGAAAAAAGGTATAACCGCCAAAATCATCCAAGTTCCCGCTTCACAGATAAACAGAATTAATCCCTGCTTGGCGTGAAAAAGAACGAATTCATCTTTTTCTTTGGTCAAAATGGGAACCAGGCAAAGAATCCCGATATAGCTAATAAGAGCCATTATCTTTATTTGCTCTTTTTTTGTCTCTTGTTTTATTTTTTCCATAATATTTAAAAAAATTAATTAATAAACGACCTTTTTAAATTATAGCATCTTTACCGCATTTTCTCCAGCTATCCGGCCGGTAGTCCAGCAAAGCTGAAGATTGTATCCGCCGCTAGGACCGTCCAAGCTTATAATCTCGCCGGCAAAGAACAAATTGCTGATTAATTTAGATTTCATGGTTTTGGAATCTATTTCTTTTAAATCAACTCCTCCGCTGGTGGCTATCGCCTTGTCAAAAGGCAAAAGCCGGCTTAGGGTCATTTCCAATCCTTTTAATAATTTTACCAGCTGATGCCTTTCTTCCCGGGAAATTTCCCGAACATATTTATCGTCCTTGATCCCTGACGCTTTGAGGATAAAAGGAATCAGTTTCTGGGGAAGCAGATCAGACAAAGCATTCTTGTACAACTTATTGCTGTATTTCTCAAAATCACGCTGAATTCTCTTGTCCAATTTTTCCAGATCCAAGCCGGGCTTCAAGTCAAGCAATAATTTGACTTCCCCCTGCTCTAAAAGCTCTCCCGCCTCCCGGCTCATGTCCAAAACTATCGGTCCGCTTAAGCCGAAATGAGTAAATAAAGCTTCCCCCAATCTGGCGACTTTTTTCTTTCCTTGAATAACGGTCAAGCCCACATTTTTTAAGGCTAGGCCTTGAAGCTGTTTGACCCATTTTTCTTTAACTTCAAAAGGCACCAAAGCCGGTTTTAATTCTATTATTGAATGCCCGAGCAGTTTTGCCCAGTTGATTCCGCTTCCGCTAGACCCCGTTTGAGGATGAGATTTCCCTCCGGTGGCAATAATGTAATTATCAGCGATAATCTTTCCTCTGCCTTTTAAAGAAATTTCTTTTATTGAACCGTTTTTCTCTTTCAGGCTGGTTACTTCCGCGCCAGTGATGATTTCCACTTTATGGCGGCGCAAAAAACCGGTTAAAACATTAAGCACGTCAGCGGCCCGGCCTTTGAGAGGAAATACCCTCCTTCCCTGCTCCACTTTGGTTTTCAAGCCTCTTTTATTAAAAAATTCAACAGTTTCTCTGGCGCCGAAAACAGTCAGTCCAAACAAGAGAAATCTGCCCCCCCGGCCAAACTTAAGAGCCAGCTTCAAGGGATCAAATTCCGCTTGAGTTATATTGCACCTGCCCTTGCCGGTCAGCAAGAGCTTCCGTCCCAGTTCCCTGTTTTTCTCAATCAGCACGACTTTGGCTCCCAGCTCGGCCGCCCGTCCGGCCGCCATCATCCCCGCCGGTCCCCCGCCGATTATCGCCAGATTAAATTTTTCTTGTTTATTTTTGGGCATATTCGCAAATATTTTTAAAATCGCAGAATTGGCACTGCCAGCCTGGTGTGGGTGAATAATCAGCTTTCTTGATCTTCTCCACCAGAGCGATCATTTTTTCTTTCTGTTTTTTCGTTTCCTCTCTTGACCCCAAGAAAGACAATTTCTTGCCTTCGGTCAAATAATAATATGTGAGTTTTTTCGGTTGCAGGCCTAAAACTTCTTCAGCCGCTATCTGGTAAATAAGCAGCTGCTCCTTGTCCTTGGCGTTTAGCTTTTCCGTTGTCTTCCCCGTCTTATAATCAATTATTTCCACCCCCTTGTCAATCTTGTCTATTCGGTCTATTTTGCCGATAAAAATATTATTATTTATTTTCAGATTAAAGCTCTGTTCCAAAGCCGGCTCATTATTGATAAAAAGAACTTTTCCGGGAACGAAATCGTCGTAAAAGAGCTTCAGGGATTTTTTCCCCTGCTGAAAATACTTTTCCTTTTCTTCCTTGTCCTGATACCATTCGTCGATCCAATTCTTTTTATAAAGCTCCAGCAGATCCGCGTAGCCGGCTTTCGGGGAATCAGCTTTGCTGCCGAACAGATCATTCTGCTGAGTCTGGGAAGCTTTAATGAAGTTTTCCAAGGTTTGGTGCATTGTTTTGCCGAAACTGAAACTGGCCTTGCCTTTTCTGGGAATCTTCAGAATATGGGCAAACTTATACTGCAAAGGGCAACTCTGGAAAGCAGCCAGCTGGGTATAGGAAAAATAGGAAGGCAAAGGATATTTTTCCGGTTTGGGAGCGGGCAAAGGCTCTGCTTCCCAGTCCTGAGCCGACTTTTCGGCCGGTTGAGAAAGGTTTAAGCCGCATTCCTGCAAAAACCGGGAAGGCTTTTTCTCTTTGGTCCCGCCATAATTATCGGCCCAGACAAAAAACAATCCTTTCTTCGCCCTGGTCATTCCGACATAAAAGAGCCTCCTTTCTTCTTCTAAATGAACATCTCCTTGGGAAACTATTTCTTTTATCAATTCTTCCGGAATCTCTATCGGTTCTTTTCTTTCCCTGGTGGGAAAGCGCTGGGCCACTAAATTAACCAAGAAAACATATTTGAATTCCAGTCCCTTGGCTCCGTGGATGGTCATAATTTTAACGGTATCCGGACCCTCTTCGATATTAAACTGCAAAGAGCCCTGCTCGCCAGATTCTATTTCCAAATCCAGCCGGTCCACAAAATTGTTCAAGGTGGGATCGGGCTGGCTGGATTCAAATCCTTTGATTTTGGCAAAAAACTGATTTATTAAATCAAAGCTTTGTCTGCCTTCCTGAGATTCTCTTTTAATTAAGTACTCCAGATATCCCGAATCCTTAAGAAAAGCGACAAACACTTCGCTGATATTCTTCTCTTGAGCCAGCCGGGCGTGCTTGCTTATCAGGCTTAGAAGAAAGTTGATCTTATTCACGCTCTGCTGGGAAAGTCCGGAAACCAAAGCCAGCCGCTGCAAGGTCTCGTAAATTGAGCAGCCCTGCTTTGAACTGAAGCGGCTGATTTTCGCTATATCTTCATAGGAAATCTTTAGAAAAGGAAAATTCAAAACCCGGAAAACAGCCGAGCTTTCATGCAGGTCGCTTATCAGCTTCAGATAAGAAATGATGTCCAAGATTATCGGTTTTGAGTAGAGGCCTTTGGAAGCTAAAAATTGATAAGGAATTTCCGCTCTTTCCAGCTCGCGGCAATAAGCCTCAGCCTGATTATTCGCCCTGATCAAAACAGCAAAATCTTTAAAACAAGACTCTTTATCCTCTTTCATGATCTGAATGATTCTCTCTATCACTCCTCTCGTCTCCTGCGCCAAGGTTTTAAAATGTAAATTTTCAATCAAACCGGTTTTCTCTTCAGCGGCCCGCAATTTCTTATTTATCTTTTTAAAATTATCCACATCCACTCCTTTCCCTTTGGCAATAAGAGAAAGTTCCTGGGAAATCTGGCACTCCAGCCGGTTAGGATTATTAAGCTGGATAAAATTGTATGACAAATCCAAGATATTCTGCGCTGAACGGTAATTCTGCGTTAAAATCACTTCCTGGGCCAAGGGGTAGTCTTTTCTGAATTGCAAAACATTATTCAAGGAACTCCCGCGCCAGCCATAAATAGAATTATGAACCACAATCCCGTTGGCTACAAAATTATGGGTTTTATTAACCTCCAAATCATAAACCGTTATTTTTTTATCTTCCTCTTTTATGTCAATAATCCGGTCGTAAATTATTTCGTTCTTTTTCCGAACCGGCAAATAGTGGCCAAGAACCAAATTCTTGGCCGGCATTATTAAAGCCATATAATTTCGCCGAGTACTGGCTGGACGGTCGTATTTGACCGCCGCATTAAATTTAGATTCTAAAAAACCGCCTGTGATGCTCTGTAACTTTTTAGCTTCGTTGCCAAGCTTTTTTAAATCGTCGCTTTCTATGGCTAGTCCCCGTCCTTTCCGAGATTTTCTTAATTTATAACCTGCTTTTTGCAATTTCTGAATAGTTTCTCCATTGGAAGTTTCTAAGTAAATTTTATGCCTGATTAAGGGATTGGACATCAAAATTTTTCCTTTCCTAACATGGTCTTTGTTTCTGTATTTTCTATAACACATCTGTAGATTGATTATTATTCTGACCTTCCGCCCCCTGTTGACCGCATCTAAGCAATAATGAAAAGATTCTAAATCGATATTCAAGTCTTTGGCTAATCGCTGAATATTTTCTTCAACATTAATCTCCCGGTATAATTTTTTTAAAAAATTCCCTTCAATGACTATTCCTTTTCTTCTTTGAAAACAGCTGGTAGGAATGCCATATTTAAGCGACCAAAGGGTCTCATAATACCTTGCCTCTCTATCTGTTTTGAACGCTTCAATGGCTAAAATCTTATCAGCAGAACGCTCTAATTTTAATCTAAGAATCAAATCATCGGTTACTCCCATTCTCCACCCTATATCCTGCCGATACATTAAATAAACATAATGGTACCCTCCACGGGAAGTTCTCGGAACGACGCAAAACATTTTATGATTATCCGTCACTGACAGCCGAAAGCCACTTTTTGTTTTTAAAGTTAATAACTTCACCTGTTTTTTTCTTTTCAAAACTTGATTGACTTGGAATGCTCCCATATGTCCTTTCCCTACCGCGGACAAAACTTTGCTCCCCTTTTGAATGTTTTTGATTTTTTCTTTCTTAATTTGACCGTCTTCAAATATCTCTATTTCAGTTTCCGGAGGCAGGCATTGATCATCATCGGCCGAAACGGTTAAATTATTCTGCGGCAAAGCCAACAGCTTCACCAGTTCATACTGAACACAGTTCGTGTCCTGGAATTCATCCACTAAAACATATTTAAATTTTTGCCGGTATTTTGCCAAGATATTCGGCCGCTCTTGGAACAGTTTCAAGCAGTAGTTGATGAGATCGCCAAAATCCAAAACATTATTGTCCAAAAGAAGCTTCTGATAAGCGGCATAAGCTCCAGCCACTTCTTTTATCCTGTCTGATTCCTGCTGGGCTTGGGCCAAATCTTTTTTATCCTTGCTTTTTACGGCCTTGCTCCCCACGGCCGCTCCGTCCATGTTCAATTTTAAATCATCGCTGTAAGCAAGATAAGCCTCGGGATATATTCCTTCATCTTTGCAGCGGGAAAAATGGCCCAGCAAGGCCCGAATAAACCTGGTGGGATTGCCCAAAGGGCGATAATAATCCAAATCAAATCCGGCAAAATTCTGGCGAACAAGAAGCCAGGCTTGGGTTTCGTCCAGTAATTTAAAATCAGGAGATAAGCCGATATCCAAAGCATGCTCTCTTAAAACTCTTTCACAAAAAGAATGGAAAGTGGATATCCAAAGGTCAACATAGCCTATGGGCAAAAGCTTAATCACCCTGTCTTCCATTTCTTCGGCAGCCTTGTCGGTGAAAGTTAAGGCTAAAATTTCTTCCGTCTTGGCTTTTTTCTGTTCGATAAGATAAGCTATCCTGTTGGTTATTACCGTTGTTTTGCCGGTTCCGGCTCCGGCCACAATCAAAATCGGCCCGTCCTTAAAAGTCACGGCTTTTTTCTGTTCTTTGTTAAGGCTGTTAAAATTTAATTCCATGCTTCTTTATTAAAGTTATCATTTTCCCTTTAAGAAAGCAAAAAAAAGAGCGTTTAAACGCTCAAAATATATTAAGGTGTCGCTAAAGAAATAGCTTGCGGCTGGATTTGTTTTTCCGAAAGCTGGCAGTCGGGGAAACTCTCTAAGGGAAATCTTTTTGCCACCGAATTATTATTGAAAAGTTTTTCCATTCTTTTTCTGGTATATCTATGACAAACAGGCTCGCCCTGTTCGTCTAAGTCAAAAAATAAGCAGCGTTCTCCCCATAAGCCATAGCCGCAGTTTTTACAGGATGGCAAGACCACTGGATTCAAAAACCTCAAATCGCTGATATCGGTTTTTTCCATGCCTCTGTTTCCGTCGTAGTTTACTCGAACCGTGCCATCTTCTGGATTTTGAATAATCATGCCTATTTCGCCGGTAACCAGATTCTCCACTATGGCAAAAACCGGCGCATCCCAGGGAAGTTCTCTGCAAACTTTCGGCGGGACAAAATACTCTAAAGCAAGAAAGTTGTTTACCTTAAGTTTGCCTCTCTCGTTTAGAGAAAAAGATATAGAAAATTTTTCTATCTCTATTGACAACACTGATATAAGGACTCGATTTGTATCGCTGTTTCCATGCCTTACTATTTTCCCTAATATTTCCACGCCTTCAACTTTTGTAATTTCTTCCACATTACCACCTTTTTTCTTTTTTATTATCTTTTAATTTTAAAGAACAACGCTACCTTATCATAGAATATCATTTTTTACAAAAAATTAAGAGGCAAACAAATGTTGCCTCTATAAAAAAATGGTTTGTTAAAGGACTAAGCTGGCACTCGTATCGTTGGTATTAGATATTCTACCAACAATGGATCCTTGACGTCTAAAATGTATTGTCCATCTTCCCTTTTTTCCTTTCTCGTGGAATGAAAAATTTCTTCTTCCATCTTTTCAGTTATCCCTTTTACCCTTTCTTTAATTGCTTCTTCGGGCATCCTGCCGCTTTTCAGTTCTCTCTCATACTTCCTCCCGAGCTGATCGCGAATTCCCGAAGCTATCGTTTCCATCGCCTTCTCTATTTCTTCTTGCGAAGCTGTTACTTCCCATCTGTCTCCTTTCGTCTCTATTTCACACATTTTATACACCTCTCCTTATCGTTCACCCCTTCCTCTTTGAGAAGGAGGTGCGCAGGACGAAAAAAATAATCCTTTCATCCCACAGCGCAAAATAAGTATATCACACTTAAAACATTTGTCAAGGGTATCGTAAATTGAATTGAGAAAATAAATTAATACTGGCAATAATTGCAGTAATAAGCGCTTCTATTGTTGATTCTGGTTTTAACAATAGTCCCCTTTTTGCAGCGCCGGCATTTCCTCCCTGCCCGGCCGTAAACTTGCAGCAGTTTAGCGAAACTTCCCTGTCTATTGGAAGCGTCAACATAATTATTAACGGTAGTCCCCCGCTTGGCTATCGCCTTTTTCAAAATCAGGTTGCAAGCTCTGTATAAGTCTTTTATTTCTTTTTCCTTCAAAGTATTTGCCGGCCTGTCGGGCTTCACTTTGGCAGAAAAGCAAACTTCGCTGGCATAAATATTGCCCAGGCCGGCAATCTGCTTTTGGTCCATTAGCAAAGTCTTAATCGCTGTCCGGCTTTTTGATAAAATATTCTTAAAATTCTTCAGAGTAAAATCAGCAGTCAACGGTTCAATGCCATAATCATTTAAAATCTTCAAAAGCTCCTTTTCTTCAACTATTTTCAGATAACCGAACTGGCGCAAATCATTAAAAAATAATTGCGAGTTGTTGCTGAAAGTGAAAATAACATGGGAATATTTATTGGGCAGCTGCCAGTCTTTGCTCACGGCAAAAGGATGGCCGCCTCCGGTGATGGCTTTGCCTTGGCAAAAAATAAGCTGGCCGGTCATTTTCAGATGAATTAAGAGGTACTTATTATCCGACAGCACGAAAACAAGCAGCTTGGCACGCCGCTTGATATCTCTGATTTTATTTCCCTTCAAGGCATTAATAAAATCTTTTAATTTGTTTTTAACCAGTTTCGGTTTCTTAACTTCCACTGAAGCGATTTTTTTATTGACAATCCGGGACACTAAGTCACGCCTGATTGTTTCAACTTCGGGAAGTTCGGGCATGGTTTTATTTGCTGTTGTCAGCCGCTATCTTTTCCAATAAAGCAAAAACTTTTTCAGTAACTATCATTTCTTTCATGTATTCTCGAAACCTGTCCATATTAACCTTGGCTTTTTCTTTTTCCGGATAAGCTTTCAGCGTCTGCTCCATTTTTTCCTGCAATTCTTTTTCATCTGCCTCCATTTTTTCTTTCTGGGCTATCTCTCTTACCACTAAATTCCACTTAGCTCTTTTAACCGCGTTTTCCCGATATTTCACTCTTAATTCTTCTTTGCTGGTTTTAGAATTTTTTAAAAACTGTTCAAATTCCATTCCCGACTGAAGCACATTGCCTTCCAGTTCTTTGAGCATGAAATTCAATTCTTCTTCCACTAACAGTTCAGGAACATCCACTTTGGTTCCCTTAATAACCTCGTCGGCAAGTTTTTCTTTTAAATCGTGCTCTGCTTTGGTTTTTTCCTGGCCTTCCAAAGCTTTTCTGATATTTCCTTTTAACTCGGCGACATCTTTAATCTCCCCCAGCCCTTTAACGAACTCGTCGTTGATTTCCGGCAGTTCCTGTTTTTGCACTAAGTTTACTTTAACTTTAAAAGTGACTTTTTGGCCGGCTAATTCTTTTTTTTGGTATTCTTTGGGAAAAACAATGTCAAATTCTTTTTCTTCTTTTTCTTTCAAGCCGATTAAGTTTTCTTCAAATCCGGGAATAAAATGAGATTCGCCGATAACTAAAGACTGATTCTTGGTTTCTCCCCCCTCAATCTTTTTGTTGTCCAGCATTCCTTCAAAATCTATTTCCACTCTGTTTCCCTGTTGAATCGCTTCGGCGGTGGTAATAAGCTTGGCCCGGCTCTTCTGCAGGTTTTCCAGTTCTTTATTTATTCTTTCATCGGTTATCTCTATCTTGCCCAGCTTGCCTTTAACTTTGCCGTAGTCATACAGCTCCGCTTTGGGCAGGATCGTTGCAATAATCTTATACTCCAAAGAATTGCCCGGAGTAATTTTGGTAATATCAACCTTGGGCTGGCCAATAACTTCCAAACCGCTTTCTTTAAGTATCTGGAGATAGGTTTTCCTGATGGCCAGCTCTCCTGCTTCCTGATAAATCTGCGCTTCGCTTAATTTCTGCTTCACTATTCCCGTTGGCACTTTTCCCGGACGAAAACCGTCAACTTTCATTTCCTTGGATATATTATCAGTTGCTTCTTTAATATAGTTTTCCATTTCCTCAACCGAAATTTCCACCGTTATCTCTTTTTGGGATTTCTCTAAATCCTTTATGTCTGTTTTCATAATTTAAAATTAATTTAATAACTTAGTTAATACTCTAGCACAAAATCTTTATTATTCAAATATCTTTTTTATATTAAATGGGTGTGGTCTACACCTATGATACACCTAATATCAATAGCTTTTAGTAAAAATAAAAAAACAGTTTTAAGACATGCTTAGGTCTGTTTAAATAGTTTTAAAAAAGGTTTATCCAGCGTGCTCTCCGGCTGCTCTTGCAATACTTTGCCAAAAGCAACTGCTCCTTCCTGAAGCTCTTTCAAATTAAATTCCTTTTTGTCTTCCGGAACCAGCATTGGCATTCCTTTTATTTTTATAACCCATTTTACCTTGCTTTTAGCAAGATACTGCCAATAGAGGGCTTTGACAACCTTTTCCATACTTTCATATTTGAAGCGCACCCAAGGATAAGGCAGTCCTTCTTTTCTGTGCCCCTCGCAAGACATAATAGTTTTTACACCCCAATAGCGCAAACCGATTACCAGTTCTTTTATTCCCGGATCTACGGACATGCCTTTTTTATCTTTCACCTTTTCAACTTCTTTTCTTATCTTGTCCAAATCCATCATAAGCACCTCTTTTTTATTTTGTCTCTTTCTTGGAAAGAGCTAGCTGTATTATACATTTTATTTCTTATTTGTCAAATATCTCTTTTTTGATAAATCTAGTCAGAGCGCAAATTATCGCTTTTTCAAAGCTGTCTTGGCGGGGAATAAGATTATTGGTAAAAAAACCAATGGCTCCATCATTTTGCTTAGTGTTTTCCAGCCCTGTGATCTCATCCATTACTTCTCCCAGGCTTTTGCCTTGATTGACTGCAGCCACTATTTTCTTCGGCATCAGAAAACCATGTCCTCCGCCTAATCCCAGTTTTCCCTGTCTGTCTATAACTGTTGCGTAACCGGCTAAGAAAACCTTATTCTCTATCGTTTCAAAACCGCCCTCCAAACCAACGCCAAAATCAGCCTTTATTTTTTTGATCGCTTCCCGGGCCCTATTTTCCGCTCCTTTGATTAAATCAGCAGAGTTCACCGGCATCTCAGAAACCCCTGATAAAACAGAAACAGCGACAACTTCGCAATCGCCGAAAACTTTTTTAAAAGCTGATTCAACCGCCTTAATTTTAATTGGATTTTGAGAACCTACTGCTATTTTCATTTTTTCTTTAATCTTTGTTGAACGCTTTCGCTGGTTAATTCTCTAATGGCGTCATTGGCAATCCATTTGGCGCTCTTGGAATCAATTTTTTGAATTTCCTGGGCAGCTTTAATCGCTTTTTTATTTAAACTGATATTCCTTTTTCCAATTTGCCTCAAAGCCCAGTTAACCGCCTTTTTAACAAAATTCCTTTCGTCCTTAGCCTCTCTTTTAATAACCGACAGAAATTGCTCAAATTGTTTGTCCGAAGATTTTTTATCGTGAACCGATAGGGTCGCCATTAAGACAAACCCGGCTCTTTTAACAAATTCTTCTTTTCTTTTGCTCCATTCAAACGCTTTGCTGTAAGCGAATTCGGTCTTATCAAACAAGCTGCCGCAAACTTGGTCGCAGACATCCCAGGAATCAAAATCTTTTACCCAATTTTCCATCTGTCTTTCAGTCACTTTGGCTGCTTCAGCGACAAATCCGGCTAAAATCCTGGCTTCGTGTATTTTTGAATTCCATAATTGCTGGGCCAGTTTATGGTTTGGGCCGATTTCTTTGGCAATTCCCCTGACCATAGGCATAGAGACGCCCAAAGTCTTGCGCGGATTAATGCCAAAACGCGCCATGCCTATTACGGCTTTGGCGCTGGCCAGAGATTTTAATTTCCTGAGAACTTCTTTCAGCTGCATGTTTTACTTGGAAAAACCTTTAATGTTCTGCTCTTTTTGCCAGGAAATCGTTAAGCCGAAGCCAACTGTCTGATAAACGGTGAAAGGGGCGGTATAGAATCTTAAGTTTTGAATTCCTTTTTCTTCGGCTAAATAAGTTAAAGAGAAGCCTTGGCGAGGAATATTGGAATAAACATTTTCCGCCTCCGGCTGCCTGGCCCGAATCAGACTGGGCTGGCCGCCGTTATCAATTATTTTTTCCCGCTCGTTCCAGCCGTCAGAACCTTTCTGGCGAAGATAAATGCCTGATTCATGCCGGCGGCTGAAAACAACGTAAACATTGTTTTGCTTATCCAAGGCAAGAGAAATGCTGTCCTGCTCTGCCTCATCCAAAACTTCTTTTTGAGACCAGTCAGAACTAATTTTCTTTTGGTAAACAAGGCCGGATCCTGTTTGGTATATAAGATGAATAGTTTCTTCAAAATCTACGGCTATTATTGGATTAAATCCGGCAATGGTTTCTTCCTGGCTCCATTCTCCGTTAATCAGCTGGCGGAAACCAATCAGGCCTCCTTCTCTGGCATAGGCTAAAGAAAGATTGTCTCTCGAGCCCATGGCCAAGCTCGGATTAATCGCCTTTTCAGCAATCTTTAAGGGATCTTCTCGGTTAAAAAAATTCTTGGGCCAATAATAAAGATTGTTTTCTTCACCGGTATAAACAACATGCATGTTGTTATACATATCTATGGCAATGGCGGGCGAACTTCCCTTTTCTATAATGGTTTTCATTTCTGCCCAACCTTCCGCTGTTTTTTGCCGGTAGTAAAGACGCGAGTTTTCATCCTGCCAAACAATATTGATATTATGGGAAGAGTCCAGCTCTATGGCCGGATACATCTGTCGCGCATTAGAATCAACGCTTACCTTTTCTCTTTGCCAAGTTTTGCCTTTATCTTTTGATTGAAAAAGATAAATAGCGTTTCCTTGGGACATCACGCAATAAAGATCACCATTCAAAGCCCGAGCGTACCTTGTTTGATTGTCGGACAACACCGCCTTTCCGGTTATTTCCGCAACAACCGAATCCTCGGCAGAAAGCGATAAAGCCTTGTCTTCGGCCGCTTCATTGCCGTAATAAAGGTGGATTGTTTTTTGAGAATTAGCGGAGATTGCCGGAGCCTGAACCCAAAGCTTGGTGTTTTTTGTATCGCATTCCCCTTCTATCCAGTGTTCCAAAAATCTTTCTGTTTCAGGATCAGTAAATCTAATATCCCGGCAATCCGAAGCCATTTTGCCTTCTTTTATTAAAGCAGAAGTGTTTATCTCTAAAACCGCGGGATAATTTAAAACTTCCTTATCCCTTAAATTTTGAATAGTGATAAGACGCCGGTATTCCCAAGATTCCAGCCAAACATCCCTGGTTGAATCCTCTGTCAGCAGCTGATAAATCAAAATTCCGCCCACCAAAATCACCACTAAAATGATAATGATAATGGTTCCTAAAGTAGTGGAACTTCCTTTGCTAAAAAACTTAGGCATAGTATTTAATTATTTTATCACGCCTTGCTTTTAATCTCAATCACATCTCCGTCTTGAACAGTATATTCTTTGCCTTCGGTGCGAAGCAGTCCCTTTTCCTTGGCTTTGGCAAAGCCATTGGCGTTAATCAGCTCCTGCCAATTGATAACTTCAGCCCTGATAAAATACTGTTCAAAATCACTATGAATCACTCCCCCGGCCTGGGGAGCTATGCTGCCCTTTTTCAAAGTCCAGGCCCGAGTTTCATCCGGTCCGGTGGTAAAAAAAGTTATTAGATCAAGCAGCTTATATGATTCTTTCACCAGATCGTCTATTCTTAATTCTTCCGGCAGATCAAATTCTTCTCTCTCTTCCGGCTCAAACGCGCTGGCGTCAAACTCCGTTAAAATATCAATAATTATGAACTGCCAATTATTCTTGGCAAAAAGCTCTTTTATTTCCGAGGGTATTTCTTCTTCCTTGCCATTCAATAAATAGAGCCGTTTTTTAAAAGTCAGCAATTGGTAGCTGTTTAGAATCTTTTCTTCTTCCGAAATCCATAAGCAATCAATCAAAACTTTTCCTTCCTGGAGCAAGTTTAACGCTTTAGTCAAAACTTCCGCTTCTTTTATTGCTTCTTTCTTCTTGGCCCTGATTTCCTTTTCCAGCCCCTCAATTCTTTTTTCCACCGTCTCGGCATCTTTAAGAATCAATTCCATATCCAGAATCTCTTTGTCTTTCAGCACATCAATCTGCGACTGGGTATTAATAATCTTCTCATTTTGAAAACAGCGCAAAACATAAATAATAGCGTCAACTTCCCTGATATTGGCTAAGAACTTATTGCCCAATCCTTCTCCCTGATTCGCTCCTTTCACCAGGCCGGCAATATCAACAAATTCCACGGTAGCCTGAATCTTTTTAACAGAATTAGTCAATTCCACCAGCTGGTCCACTCTTTTATCAGGCACGGCAACCACGCCCACATTAGGGTCAATGGTGCAAAAAGGATAATTAGAGCGGTCAACTTGCTTTTTGGTAATAGCCTGGAATAAAGTTGATTTGCCCACATTGGGCAGGCCGACTATTCCGATAGATAATGACATATTTAAAAACTATCATTTTTCCGCCCTTAAAACAAGTTGACTGCTGACAAATCAAACTTCCAACAAAATACTAGCCTCTTTGGCTAAAGGTTTCAAATCTTTTATTGAGATATGGTTTTGTTGGGCAAATATTGGCAAATCTATTTCTAAGATATCCTGAGCCAGCATAATCTGCTGGGAAACAAAAAGATCTTTGAGGTGTTTTTTTAAAGAAGGAAGAATAGTAATAGGGTAAAGCTTTTCCTTTTCTATAAGATGCTCCAGGCCTTCGTTATAGGGATGGCGCCAGCCCAAGAGCTCAATGCCTTTGCAGCGGGCGTATCTTTTCGCCCGGGAAGTAAACTTGGTGTTAGTCACCATTATTGTTTTTATTTCTTTCTTCTTTTCTCTTTTAAAATAAGGACCAGCTAAGATATCGGAAAAACGGGCATGATTGGCCAACAGTTCCTTAGTGTCAATTCTCTCTCCGGCTGAATTGCGGTATTTGCATTCGCCGACATAAATCAATTTATCTTTAGCGGCGATAAAATCTATCTCATAGCCCTCAACGCAGGCTCCGGGCAGATACTGATTAATTTCAACTTTAAATCCGCCACTCTCTAAAACTCTGCCAATATATTTCTCAAAGTTAAAGCCGTCAGGGCCCAGCTTCTTCATTGCTTCTTTAAGAGAAAATTTTAAAGCCAGTTGAAAATTCTTCTCTTCCAACAGCTCTCTCACTCTTTTAAAGATATCAACCGTTTTCATTCCGGAAAAAACTTCACGCTTGATAATTTCAGCAATCTTTTTGGCTGTCTTGGCATCAGCTCCGGCCCGCTTGGCCGACCGATATATTTTTTTAGAAGAAAATGTTTCTTTCTCCCCTTCGGAGTTTATAATATCAATAGAATAAGGCATTACATCATTCTAACAAAAAACCGCTATCTCTGAAAGCAAACAGCGGTTTTATTGTCTTGCTATTTA
>JAUVEE010000016.1 GCA_030594935.1 bacterium | reverse complement strand
TTTTTTGCCGACGATTGAAGAAGAAATCAGGTTTCAATTAGAAAACTTTGGTCTTTCGGCAGACGAAAAAATAGCCAAGCTGGAGCAAGACGCTCATTTTTCTTATCTTCTCAAGAAAAAGCTTTTCAGCTTGTCTGAAGGGGAAAAGCAAAAAGCGCTTATGGCTGCGATACTGTCCGTAAATCCGAATATTCTGATACTTGACGAGCCGACTTCGCAGCTTGGTGAAAAAGAAAGAAAGCAGCTTTTAGAAATTCTTAAAGAGTTGAACAAGCAAGGAAAAACCATTATTCTGATTACCCATGATACTTATTTCGCTCAGCATTGTTCTCGGTTCATTACCCTTAACTCCGGTGAAATTGTTAGAGATCAAAAATCTCTGGAAACGGTTGATTCACTGGGGGTAGAACCGATAGACTATAAGTGGGGAACTGATAATAATAGAAAGAGAAGAATACAAGACACTAAGATAGCTATAAAAGATTTAAGTTATGAAACTGTGCTTGATAAGGTGAGTTTGGATATCAGAAACAATGAGTTTGTGTTGATTCGCGGCGCTAACGGCAGCGGAAAAACAACTCTGGTGAAGCACATTATAAAACTATTGAAGATGCAGAAAGGAGAAATAGAAATAGACGGGAAAGCTTTGGAAGAATATTCTCAAAGAGATATTGCCAGACAAGTAGGGTTTGTTTTTCAGAATCCCAATCACCAAATTTTCAAAAACTCTGTAGAGGAAGAACTGAAATTTACTCTTAAACTAGCGGGCAGGGAAAAAGATATTAATGAAATGCTCTTATTTTTTGACCTGGAGAAATACAGGAATAAAAGCCCGCAGGCTCTTTCAACCGGAGAAAAGCATAGGGTAGCCATGGCGTCTTCTCTTGTTTCTGATCCGGATATTATCATTCTTGATGAGCCGCTGACGCACCTTGATTTTAAAGGAAAGAAACATTTTATAAAATATCTTGCCGAGCTGAAAGAAAAAGGCAAGACCATTATTGTAATATCCCATTATCCGGCCTATTATCAGTCGCTTATTGATAGAATATTTGTTATAAAAAATAAAGAGGTTATGGAACAATGAAAAACATATTTGAATACGAAGACAAAGACGGAATATTCTATAAAATAGACCCTTTGATTAAGATTGTTTTTCTGCTGATTTTTTGGGCAGTCTGTTTTTATGTAAACCTTTGGCAATTGGCAACAATTGTTGTTTTCATATCTGTTATGGCAACATGTTCTGGATTGCGAAAAAGATTCTTAAACCAGGCGCGTTTTTTCCTTATTTTTGTTTTTCCCTTTATCCTCGTATTTCATTTGTTTTTTTATCAGTCCTTTACTGGACAAAGCCCGTCCCTTTTCTTTTTTAATCCCAGTCTTTCAATGGAAGGATTTAAAATGGGATTACAGATAAGTTTTAGGCTGTTTTGTCTTCTTTCTTCTTCTGTCATTTTTATCGCTACCACTAGCCCCTTAAGGTTGGCCAGGAGATTGTCAGGAATAAAGATATTGGGCCGTAAGATACCCAAAAGCATTATCTTTCTCTCAATTTTTATAAATCGTTCTATCGCCTTGATATTCAATGACCTTAAGCAGATTGTTGATGCTCAGAAGGCAAGGGGATTTTCTTTGCGGGAAGCAGGAGTTAAAGACAAGGTTGCCGGCTATACCGGCTTATTGATTCCCTTATTAACAATATCGCTTGAGCGTGCGCAAAAACAGGCAATAGCGCTTGAATTAAAAGGTTTCGGACATTAAGCAATTAAATGGAAATAGCTGAACAAAAAAAACTAGAAAGCAATATCTGGAAGTTTTATATCTTCCAGATATGTAGCAATTTATTTTTCTTTTTGCCAATTATCGTGCTTTTCTGGCAAGATAATGGTTTGAGTATGACTGAAATCATGCTGCTGGAGTCTATCTATGCTGCGGCTATTGTTTTGCTGGAAATTCCCACAGGATATTTTGCCGATATTTTCGGCAGAAAAATATCATTGATCTATTCCGGAATTTTTTTGTTTGCCAGTTGTATTGGTTATGGTATTGGCTTTAGCTTCTATCATTTTTTAATTGCGGGCATTTTATGGGCTTTCGGTACTTCCTTGATTTCCGGCAGTGATTCAGCGTTTGTCTATGATAGTCTGAAAGAATTAAAAAGAGAAAATTCTTACAAGAAAGTATGGGGGCATTCAATGTTTCTGTCTTTAATTGCAATTGCTTTTGCCAGTATAATAGGTGGTTTTATCGGTGAGATCAATTTTCGTTGGACTTTTTTTGCAATGCTTCCGTTTTTAGTTTTACTTATTCCGCTGGCAGCTTCCATGCATGAGCCCAAAAGGCATAAGTTAATATTTAAAAAGGGATATATGTGGGAACTATTAAGGATATTGAAGTATTCCTTAATGGAGAATAAAAAATTGCGTTGGTTAATGCTTTATTCCGGGATAGTTTTTTCTTTTTTTATGGTTGCCTTATGGCTTTACCAGCCCTATTTTTCTTTAAGCGGTTTGGAAATAATTCATTTTGGTTTTGTCTTTGCCTCGTTTCAAATAGTTTCTGCAATCGCATCGAAATATGCTTACAAGATTGAGAGAAAATTAGGACAAAAATATTCATTGATAATGTTGATAGTGTTACTTGGATCAAGCTATCTTTTAATGAGTAGTTTTGTCTATCTTTTTAGTTTCTGTTTTGCTTTTTTGCGTCAATTTGTAGGAGGTTTTTATAGTGTCGTTATAAATGATTATATAAACAAACTGACAACTTCGGACATAAGGGCGACTATTCTATCTGCGGAGAGTATGCTTGGACACCTTATGTATGCCATAATGGCTCCTTTTGTGGGCTGGATAGTGGATGTTTACAGTCTACTTCAGGCGTTTACGGTATTGGGGATTACCGTCTTAATAATTGGAACAGTGTTTTTATTGACGCTTCATAGAAATAAAGTTATTTAATCATTATAAAATACAATATTAATTTTGGCCAAGTATGGAAATATCTGAACAAAAAAAGTTAGAGAGCAATATCTGGAAGTTTTACATCTTTCAGGCATTGAGGAGTCTGGCGTTTTTCCTTCCAATTATCGTGCTTTTCTGGCAAGATAATGGTTTGAGTATGACTGAAATTATGCTACTGCAGTCTATTTTTGCCGTAACTGTTGTTTTGCTGGAAATTCCCACAGGATATTTTGCCGATATTTTTGGCAGAAGAAAGTCATTGATTTATTCCGGCTTTTTCTTATTTCTGGCCGCATTGACATATGGTGTCGGTTCTAATTTTTCTCATTTTTTGGTCGCGGAAATTTTATGGGCTATTGGCAATTCTTTGATTTCCGGCAGCGATTCAGCATTTGTCTATGATAGTTTGAAAGAATTAAAAAGAGAAAACTCTTACAAAAAAGTCTGGGGGCATTCAATGTTCTTATTGGCAATTTCAGTTGGTTTTGCCAGTATAGTAGGAGGTTTTATCGGAGCGATTAATTTCCGCTGGACTTTTTTTGCAATATTGCCGTTTTTAGCCTTGCTTATTCCGCTGACAATATCCATGCATGAGCCCAGAAGGCATAAATTGATATTTAAAAAGGGATATATGTGGGAACTATTAAGGATATTGAAATATTCCTTAATGGAGAATAAAAAGTTGCGCTGGTTAATACTTTATTCCGGAATAATTTCTTCGTTTCTCCTGGCCGCCCTGTGGCTTTACCAGCCCTATTTTTCCTTAAGCGGTTTGGAAATAATTCATTTTGGCTTTATTTTCGCTGCGTTTCAAGTAGTTGCCGGACTTGCATCTAAATATTCTCACAAAATTGAAGAAAAGCTGGGAGCAAAGAACTCACTAATAATGTTGATAGCGCTGCTTGGGTTAAGCTATCTTTTAATGAGCAATTTTGTCTATCTTTTTAGTTTTGTTTTTGCGTTTTTGCCGCAATTCGTCAGGGGATTTTACAAAGTTGTTATTAATGATTATATAAACAAACTGGCAACTTCAGACATAAGGGCGACCATTCTATCCGCAGATAATATGATGGGACGGCTTATGTACGCCATAATAGCTCCTTTCGTGGGTTGGATTGCGGATGTTTACAGCTTGCTTCAGGCGTTTACAATGCTAGGGATTACTGTATTAATAATAGGAACAGTGTTTTTATTTGTGCTTCATAGGAATAAAGTTGTTTAGATCACAGTTGATTAGATGAGTTTGATTTATAAACCAGGAGACTCTTGTTTAAAATAAATGTGGTATAATGAATAATCATGGAGTTGCCAATCAAAGCCGAGGGGATCATATTTAAGAGAAAAAATGGAAGGATACAATATTTGTTGCTGAAAAGAATTCCCCAAGACGGCGGTTTCTGGCAACCAATGACCGGAACAGTGCGTGAAGGCGAAAGAATCAAAGACTGCCTAATCAGAGAACTTGAAGAGGAAACATCTATTGTGAAGCAGGTGCGGATTATAGAAAACATACATACATTTGAATACGAAAATTCTAAAAACAAAACAGTTACGGAGCATGTCTTCGGCATTGAAGTTGATAGTAATGTTAAGGTTAAGATAAGCAGCGAACATGATGAATTTGAATGGCATTCATTTGAAAATGCTTTAGAAAAATTAGAAAAAAGCAGTAATAAAGACGCACTTATTAAACTAGATAAAATGTTAAAATTTTAATGGAAATCACAGATAAAAAAATAAGAATTTTGGCCATAGTTTTGTTGATTATTATTCTTTTCTTGATAGCGGTTTTGTTGTTTACTCCTGCTCCGGAGCAATTATCTTTGTCTATTAATTTATAAAAATATGGCTTTTTATTTTATAACCGGCAACGAAAATAAATTTGCGGAAGTTAAATCTGTTTTGCCAAAGGTTGAACAGCTTGTTCTTGACTTGCCGGAAATTCAGGATGTTGATGCCACTGAGATTGTTGAAGCAAAACTTTTAGAAGCGCTAAAACACAAGGAGGGTGAATTTATTATTGAAGACACCTCCCTGTATTTTAATTGCTTGAATGGGCTGCCCGGTCCTTTGATAAAATGGTTTTTAAAAACAATCGGCAATCAAGGCTTATTTAATATAACCGATAAATTAGGGGATAATAAAGCAGAAGCCAAGACTATTATCGGATACGCGGAGAATAAACACCAAGTGCATTTTTTTGCAGGTTCAATCAAAGGGAGAATCGTTTTTCCTCGAGGCGATTCCAATTTTGGCTGGGATCCGATTTTTCAGCCGGAAGGATATTCTAAAACTTTTGCTGAGATGAATTCTGAGGAAAAAAACGCTATTAGCATGAGGAGGATTGCTTTAAATAAACTAAAAGAATTTATTAATAATAAATAATTATGGAAAATCAAATTACCTTAGAAGAAGCTAATGAGCTTTTAAAAAAATATCTACACGAGCCTCATCTTTTGCATCATTCAAGAGAAACAGAAGTGGTGATGAGGGCTTTGGCCCAGCATTTTAAAGAAGATGAAGAATTTTGGGGCATTACCGGATTGCTTCATGATTTGGACATGGAAGTGATAGGCGGAAAGGCCGAAAATCATGGGACAAAAACTTGCGAGATATTAGCAGAGGAAGGATTTGACATGCCGGGAATGTTCAAAGCCATTAAGTCGCATGTTGAAACATTAGGCTTTTTAGATGTAAAGAGAGAAACAAAATTGGAATATTGCCTTTCCGCGGCTGAGAATGTCACCGGATTGATTACTGCTTATGCCCTTATGAGGCCGGAAAAACTGGAAGGGATGAAGGCAAGCTCATTGAATAAGAAATTCAAGTCAAAAGCCTTTGCCGCTAATGTTGACCGCGAGCTTATCAATGATATTGAAAAAACAGGATTGCAGAAAAATGAGTTTTTCGAAATAGCCATCAAAGCAATCCAAAATATATCTTCTGAAATTGGCTTATAAAGAAAAAATATAAAAGACAAAAATAAATCACCAGCGTTTGGTGATTTTAATATGGTATATTAAAGACTATTGAGACAAGCTCTTTAGGGAAATCAGAAACAGGTTCGTCTTTGCGAGGAATTCCTTTTATCCCGGGCGCCAGGATTTTTAAAGTTGGTTCTTCCGGTATTCCGGCAATTCTATTTTTTAATGCAGCCGGCATTATATCAGCAGAATCTTTGGTGTAATCTGGATTTTTCGCGTTTGTTATTTTTCCTGTTTCATCAATTTTTCCTATAATTCTTATCCACCATCTTTGTTTCGCATAGGGGAATTCTACGCACCTTACTCCGCCTTGTCCTCGATGAAAGTAAAAAATACGAGAACATTCTTGAGAGAATCTTTCAAATTCTTCTTCTTCGCGGAGATAAGGTTCCCTGCAGTTAATTTCAAAGTTCACTCCCGGCCAGTTTTTATTGGTTTCAGCCAGCCATTCCGCCATTTTTTTAGGCACAATCTTTAACCTTTCGTCCATTGTTTTCCCGAAAGTTATCATTTGTCTCACCTCCAATGAGCTAAGAAAAATATAGCATAAACAATAAGGGAAATCAAATATTTTGCAAAGCCGTGTCGACTTGATATAATGAATTGTCATGAGTGGAGAATTGGAAGAGAATATAAGCAGGGCTATTCTTAATGCGTCCCATAAATACTGGGACGAATTGTTGAGTTTAGACGTTGCTATTTGCGGCAGCGGTCCCAGCGGGCTGACCGCGGCAAAATATTTAGCAGCCAAAGGATTGAAAGTCGCTGTTTTCGAAAGGCACTTGTCATTCGGCGGCGGAACCTGGGGCGGTGGAATGGGCTATCCCGAAATAGTGGTAGAGAAGCCGGCAGACGAGATTTTAAGGGAATTTGGCATTAAACTGACTCCTGTTAAAGACACTGAACTTTATACCACTAATTCCGTAGAAGTGCCGGCAAAGCTAAGCGTTGGCGCTTTAAACGCCGGAGCTAAAATAGTAACCGGGATCGTGGTCGAAGACGTTGTTCTGCGAGAGAATAAAGTTGCTGGAATTGTTATTAATGGTTATCCAATAGAAAAAGCAGGCTTGCACATTGATCCTTTAACAATTATGGCAAAATATGTAATAGACGCTACCGGACACGAAGCATCGATAACCAATATTTTAGCCGGAAAAAATCCGGAGCTTGATATAAAGGTTTGTGGAGAAAAATCAATGTGGGCCGAGAAAGGAGAGGAATCCTTATTAACCAATATGAAAGAAATCTATCCCGGCTTATTTATTGTCGGCATGGCGGCTTCTGCTGTCTGCGGCTCTCATAGAATGGGAGCAATATTTGGGGGAATGTATTTGTCGGGCAAGAAATGCGCCGAAGAGATAGCCGAAAAACTAGTTAAATAAAAAACTCGTTAGAGATAAAAAATCACCAAACAATTGGTGTTTTTTATATCTGTGCCCCCGAGAGGAGTCGAACCTCTGGCACATGCTCCGCAAGCGTGTATTTTATCCACTAAACTACGGGGGCAAGCTTGTTTAATGATTGCACATATTTTTCTAATTTTCAAGTTGATTTTTTAAACTTTTAATGCTAAATTGAAAACAATTATGTATTGAGGAGAGGTGCCAGAGCGGCCGAATGGGATACCCTGCTAAGGTATTGTATCTTAACGGGTACCGAGGGTTCGAATCCCTCCCTCTCCGCCAACTTATGGAATATCAAGATCGTATTTATGGAAAAATAGAAATTTCTGAACCGGTAATCATTGATATCGTAAATAGTCCGGCTTTGCAGAGATTAAAAGAGATTGACCAGGCTGGCTATGTTGAGCCTCGTTTTCCCGGGACATCGCATTCTCGTTTTGAACATTCTTTGGGAGTTTTCGCCCTTTTGCAAAGATACAATGCTCCTTTGACAGAACAAGTATCAGGCCTTATTCATGACATTTCTCATTCTGCCTTTTCCCACTGTATTGATTATGTTTTAGAGGAAGGGTGTGAAAAAGAGCAATCGCATCAAGATAATGTATTTGAGGAATTTATCAGAAAAACAGAGATACCCGATATATTAAAAAAATATGATTTTGATTTAGACTATATTTTAGACGATAAAAACTTTCCCCTTAAAGAAACAGAATTGCCGGATTTATGCGCTGACAGAATTGATTATTCTCTAAGAACAGCCGTGATTTATAAAGAGCTGGATGAGCAGGGATTAAGATATATTCTTGATAATTTGATTGCGGAGAATGGAAACTGGTTTTTTAAAGATTTTGCCAGCGCGAAAAAGTACGCTGATATTTTTCTCAAACTCAACAGAAAATATTATGCCGGTTTACCTTCGGCAGTAATGTTCAGAACAGTCGGAGATTATTTAAGGTATGCTTTGCAAAAGAAATATATTTCAAAAAATGATCTTTACACAACCGATAAAATTGTCTTGAAAAAAATTGAAAAATATATTAATAAAGATGAAATATTAGAATTGCTTCACAAAAGAATGAATAATGAGATTAAAGCTGTTAATGATCCGGATAATTATGATACTTGCGTGTATTGCAAATCAAGAGTTGTTAATCCGCTGTACAAGCATAATGGAGGATTGAGAAGACTTTCTGACGCTGATGAGAATTGGAATAAAATATTACAGCAGGAATTAAAGCCGAAACAGTATTTTATAAAATTTGATAGTTAAATATATATGGAGAGGTGCCTGAGTGGTTTAAAGGGATAGTCTTGAAAACTATTGTATCTTCACGGGTACCCAGGGTTCGAATCCCTGCCTCTCCGCCAATTATTATTAAATTAAACATTAACTTCAATGGAATATTTAATCATTATTATTTTAATATTTTTCTCCGCTGTTTTTTCCGGTTTAACTTTGGCTTTTTTCAGTTTGAATAAAGATGACTTGAAAAGAAAGGCAAAACTTGGCGATGAGCGGGCTAAAAAAATATATGAGCTGCGCCAGCAAGGAAATTTATTGCTCTGCACTTTATTAATCGGCAATGTCGCTGTTAACGCTATTTTGTCAGTTTTTTTGGGCTCAATCACAACGGGGGCAGTGGCTGTTGCAATTGCTACGTTTTTAATCGTGATTTTTGGCGAAATTATGCCCCAGGCGGTATTTTATCGCTACTCTTTAATTTTAGGCGCAAAATTCGTAGGATTGGTAAAATTATTTATAATTATTTTCTGGCCTATCTGCTGGCCTTTGTCTTGTTTGCTTGATAAAGTTTTAGGAGATGAAATGCCGACGGTTTATTCAAAGCAGGAAATAGGAAAATTAATTGAGGATCATGAAAATTTAAAAGAGAGCGATATTGACGCTGATGAAGAAAAAATTATAAAAGGAGCTCTGTCTTATTCTGATAAAGTCGTACAGAATATAATGACCCCGCGCACAGAAATGGTCTCGCTGGAATATAACCAAATTTTAGATAAAAAAATGATTGGGGAAATAAAAAATTTAGGCCATTCCAGAATACCTATTTATAAAGGAGACCACGATAACATCGTCGGCATTTTATATGTCAAAGATTTAATTGGCCGGGATTATAATGATAAAAGTGCTGGATATATGGCAAGAAAGAATGTTATTTTTGTTGACTGCAACAAGTCGCTGGACGATTTATTGAATGATTTTAAAAAAACAAAAAATCATTTGTTCATTGCTTTGAATGAGTTTGGCGGAGTTTGCGGAATTGTTACTATTGAAGATGTTTTGGAGGAAATTATAGGCGACGAGATTGTTGACGAGTTTGACCGTTACGAAGATTTGCAAAAAGTGGCGAAAAGCAAAGCAAAAATTAAGATGAGAAAAAGAGTGTAATTGTTCATATAAATAACTTTTATGGTTTATGTCATTTGAATTTCACTATAATCAATATGTTGATTTTACTTTTTTGGATTTTTGAATAGTTTGATAAAAAATAATTATGAAAGTTACAATTTGTGGAAGCATGGCTTTTGCTCACGTCTTGAATAAAAAAGTGTTCTTATTTAATCCTATCCCACAAATGAATTATTCTGATGAAATTGAAGCTATGAAGCCGATTATTTTTAATAGTGACTTAAGCAAAATAAAAACAAATTAGACAAAATTAAACACTACACCAAGAATTATGATAGCAGATTATATCTTATTTGATTTAGACGGCACGATAACGGATTCAAAGCCGGGAGTCACAAAATCCATTCAATATTCGTTAGCAAAGTTCGGCATAGAGGTTGCTGATTTGGATGAGTTAACTAAATTTATCGGGCCGTCATTCCGTGAATCTCTAATGTCGTATGAGTTTTCCGAAGAAGATTCTAAATTAGCAGTTCAGTATTACTATGAACATTTTAAAAAAAAGGGAATGTTTGACAGTAGTCCCTATCCCAATATTGATAAAACGCTGGCAGTATTGAAGGAAAGAGGCAAGAAACTTGCAGTGGCTACTTTAAAGCCAACCATATTTGCGGATCAGATTTTGGACCATTTTGATCTATCTCATTACTTTGAGTTCGTAATCGGTTCCGATTTAAACAGCCAATTGCTGGGCAAAAAAGAGATAATTAATGAGTGTTTGGAAAAGTTTAATGAGTTTAGCAAAGAAAAGTATCTCATGATAGGCGACACAAAATATGATATTCTCGGAGCCAAAGAAGCGGGAATCAGCTCAGTGGGAGTTCTTTATGGTTATGGATTGAAAGAAGACCTGATTAGTGCCGGCGCGGATTGTCTTGTTTCAAATCATGAGGATATATTGGAATTATAGAATTAACAGCGGCCAGGGTTCTGTTAGTTTCTATATGGATTTTAGACAAAAAAAATGATAGAGTGGATTTATGGAACAAGAAACTTATCAAAAAGAATATTCCATCGGAAAAATACTTTCCGAAGCCTGGAAAATATTTAAGGAAAATTTCCGCTTAATAGCTGTCATTATTTTGCTTGTTTATATCCCTCTTAATATTATTTATTTAAGCCTCGGTCTAGCGAACGAGACGATGATGGGGGCTGTTGGTTTTGTGGAAACGACGGAAACATCAACTGACATAATTTTCGGAATATTAAATGGACTAATAGGAATAATCGCAACAATGGCGATTATGTATGCCACTAAAGCCAGGAGAGAAAATAGAGAAGTTGATTACAGAGAATGTTTTCAAGCGTCTTTATTAAGATGGTGGCCGGCAATCGGAACTAATATTCTGCTAACTATTTTTCTCATAGGCCTATTCATTTTACTAATAATTCCGGGAATAATTTATTCCGTTTATTGGACATTCGCTTTGTGCGCCGTGGTTTTGTGCCATAAATCAGGAATGAATGCCTTGGATTACAGTAAAGCCATTGTTCAAGGAAGGTGGTGGACAATATTGTGGTATTCTTTGGCTTTGGGAATTATATCTATTGTAATCTATGTGGGTATTGATTTTTTCTCCTTGCTTTTCCCACCCCATCCTTTTTCCCTGCTTATTTTTGATTTGATTGTAAATATTGTTTCCGCGTTTTTCATAGTGGCAACCACCATCTTCTTTTTGAATTTTGACGAAACAAAAACAGCGTTAAATAAAGCAGACTATAATGAAACTGTATAATACCTTAACCAGGAAAATAGAACCCTTTAAGCCGCTGCAGGACGGCAAAGTCGGCCTCTATAGCTGCGGCCCGACAGTCTATAATTATGTCCATTTAGGCAACCTAAGAGCTTATCTTTTTGTTGATATTTTGAAAAGATATTTGCGCTATTCCGGACTTGAAGTCAAACATGTGATGAATGTTACTGACATTGACGACAAGACAATCAAAGGCAGTCAGGAAGCAGGAAAAACTTTAAAAGAATTCACTGAGTCTTATTTACAAGCCTTTTTGCAGGACTTGGAAGCTTTGAATATGATTAGGCCGGACGTAATGCCCAAGGCCACGGAACATATTAATGAGATGGTTAGTTTGATCAAGAGACTGGCAAAAAATGATTATTCTTACGAAGTAGATGGTTCCACTTATTTCCGCATTGCCAAGCTTAAAAATTACGGAGAACTGGCTAATTTGGAAAAGCAATGTTTGAAAAAAAGTGTTTGCCAAAGAAACATTAAAGATGAATACGAGAAAGAAGAAGCTAATGATTTTGTCTTATGGAAGAATTATCAATCAGAAGACGGTGATGTTTATTGGGAGACGGAAATCGGCAAGGGCCGGCCGGGCTGGCACATAGAATGTTCAGCCATGTCAATGAAATATTTAGGGGAAACATTTGATATTCATACCGGCGGCATTGATTTGATTTTCCCCCACCATACCAATGAGATTGCCCAGTCAGAAGGAGCTACCGGCAAGAAATTCGTAAATTATTGGCTGCATAACGGCTTTTTGATTGTAGATGGCCAGAAAATGTCCAAGTCTTTGCATAATTTCTATACTTTAAGAGATATCCAGGATAAAGGATATAATTCTTTACTGGTTCGGCTAATGCTATTAAAAACTCATTACCGCCAGCAATTGAATTTTACTTTTGCCGGTTTTACTGAAGCAGAAACAACAGTGGCTAAGTTTTTAGACCTTTTAGTTAATCTTGATTTTATAGAAAATCAAAATGAAAATGAAATTCAAGTAGACAGCTTGATAGAAAAAGGCAGAATAGAATTTAAAAAAGGCATGGATGATGATTTGAATATCAGCGAAGCTCTGGCAGCTGTCTTTAATTTTATCAATGAAATAAACAAAGTGATTAAATCTTTGAACACCAAACAAGCGCAAAAGATCAAGGATTACATTTTAGAAATTGATTCTGTTCTGGGGTTCATTGAATTATTTTACCAGCAATATCAAGAAAGGCTTAAGGAGCTGGCTAATAAGTCGGAAATAAAAGAATTATTAGATAAAAGAACAGAAGCAAGGAAAAGTAAAGATTATAAATTGGCTGATAAACTTAGGGAAAATTTATTAGAAAAGGGAATTATTATTGACGATGTTCAGGATGGTTACAGGGTAAGATTGGTAAACGTTGTTAAAAATGCAGATTAAAGAAACAAAAATTTCAATAGTTAATAAATATGGGGAAAAGCTGATTGGCTTGGAAACTTTGCCTTTAACTGAAAAGGAAAAATATCCGACAATTGTTTTGGTTCATGGTTTTGGGGTAACCAAAGAAGAGGCGGGAAAATTTGATCAACTTGCTCAATATCTTTCGATAGCCGGTTTTTTGGTTTACCGGTTTGATTTTTCCGGCTGCGGAGAAAGCGAAGGAGACTATGTTCAAACATCTCTGTCAAAATTAAAATCTGATTTATCAGAAATATTAGATTTTATTCAATCACAAGCTAAAGTTGATGAATCAAAAATAGGCATTCTTGGACAATCATTTGGAACTACTACCACCATTGCCTTAGAGCCAAAAGTAAAATGCTTGGTTATGATAAGTTCAATATCCCACCCCAAGGAAATTTTCTTAAAATCCTCTGGTGACGATTACAATCCACAAGGAATAACAAGCAGAAAAAGATCTGACGGGACTGTCACAAAGACCGGACCGCAGTTTTGGCCGAATTTTGATAATTATGATTTATTGAAATCAGTCAAAAAAATTCATTGCCCTATTCTTTTTATCCATGGTTCTGAAGATAAGAAAGTTCCTCTTTCTGAGCTGGAAGCGTATTTTCAAAACGCGAATGAACCAAAAGAAAAAATAGTTATTAAAGGGATGGAACATGGATGGGAGCCCTGCAGAGAGAGTCTATAATTTAGCGGTTGATTGGTTTAAAAAACATTTAGTTTGACCTCTGGCTATGACAACGCCAACAATTTCTTGGGCGCCGGCTTTTTTGAGAACATCAGCGCACTCTTCCATGGTGTTTCCGGTAAGATAGATGTCATCTACTAGTAATATCTTCTTATTTCCCATTGATTTTTGGCAAAAGAAAGCATTATTGTTTTTTTGCAGGGTTTGAGCAAGCAAAGGAATTTCCAGAAGCTTGGCTAATTCTTTGGCGATTTCTTCCGCCGGATTAAATCCCCGGCGCTTTGTTTTTTTAATTTCCCGGGGAATGGGAAT
>JAUVEE010000046.1 GCA_030594935.1 bacterium | reverse complement strand
AAATGATCAGCAAAACAGTGGGAATAGTAATATTATCCATAATTAATTTATTTTAAGGTTGGCGTCGGCTTCAAGGCTGCGCCAAGCTTTAGTTTTTCTTTTAGGTTGGAGCTGACAGGCGGTGATTCCGACCATGGCCGCATTGTCAGTGGAAAATTTAGCTTCGGGAGCTCGAAATTCAAGCTGCGTTTCTTTTATTTTTTCCCGGAATTGTTTTTTTAGCTCTTTATTGGCGGTTACGCCGCCTCCCAGGACGACAGTCTTTGCTTTGTATTCTTTGGCAGCTTGCATGGTCTTGTGGATTAAAACATCAATTATTGATTGCTGGATTTCAGCGCACATTTCTTGGATATATTCTTTTGTTTTTTTCTGGTCGCTTTTTACTCTGTAGAGCACAGCGGTCTTGAGTCCGGAAAAACTGAAGTCATAATCTTTGCTGTGAATCATTGGTCTGGGCAGCTTAATCTTTTGTTCTTTTGCTTTATCTGCCATTTTAGCAATTTCCGGCCCTCCGGGATAGCTTAATCCCAGAATTCTAGCCGTTTTATCAAAACATTCTCCCGCGGCATCATCTCTTGTCTCGCCTAAAATTTTGTATTTTCCCCAAGCCTTTATTAAAATCAACTGGGTATGGCCGCCGGAAACCACTAAAGCAATGGCCGGGAATTCTATTTTGTTTATCAGATTAATAAAGATATGCGCCTCAATATGGTTTATGGGAATTATGGGGAGATTCCAATAATAGCTCAGTGCTTTAGTGAAATTTATTCCCGCCCATAAACAAGGCTCCAACCCGGGCCCGATCGTCACGGCCAGGGCGTCAACTTTCGGCTTTTGGTATTTTTTCAAAAAGCTTATCAGTTTTTTGGCCAGAACCGGTTCTCTAGTTAAAATTTCTTTGAGTTTTTCTTTTTTGTTCAATTCTTGAGCAGCTGCCTTTAATAATTTTGCTTCTTTTAAAGCTTTCCTTAAAACCGGCACTAAGTTATTTTGGTGTTCTCTTTTTGCCAGAGCAGGGAAGACGCCTCCATATTTTCTGTGGATTTTTATTTGCGAAGAAACAACATTGGAAAGAATGTTAAAATCTTTAACAACGCTTACGCAAGTGTCATCGCAGGATGTTTCAATGGCTAAAATAATCATCTCGTCTTCTATCATACCGAAAAGCTTGATTTTTTTCAATTTTTAAGATAGAATTATTCTCAAATGGCGCTATCGTCTAACGGCCAGGACACTGGGTTTTCATTCCAGCAATCGGGGTTCGATTCCCCGTAGCGCTGCTTAGTTTTAACTCATGGATAAAAATTGTTTAGAAATCAGTCGGGCTTCAGAAGTTCCTTCTTCTTCGGGAAAAAGGATTTATCGATTTCTGGAAATTCTGCCGGGAACATTAAGCTGGGCCACCTTAATTGGCGCCTTGTTTTTTTCTTGGTACAAGCCGGCCTGGACGTCTGTCTTTATTATCCTTTTTTGTCTTTTCTGGCTTTGCAAAGTTATTGGCCTTTCTTTTTATCAATTTGTCAGTTTTAAAAAACTTAAAAAGAATATTAAAACTGACTGGCAAGAAAAACTTGACCGACTCCAGTCCTTTAATCCTCAATTTTCTTTTGCTGGCTGGAGAGATGTTTATCATTTGATAATTCTGCCTGTTTACAAGGAGGACGCGGAGATAATCAAGTCCACTTGCCGGGCTTTGGCAGAAGCGAATTATCCTTTGGATAAAATGATTATCATTTTGAGCTGTGAAGAAAAGGCGGGTCCAAAAGCCAGGACAATAGCTCGGATTATTCAGGCAGAATATCAAGGAAAGTTTGATCGTTTCTTAGTCACTTTTCATCCTCATAATAGAGCTGGAGAAATAGCGGGTAAGGGGTCTAATGTGGCTTGGGCTTTAAAATTTGCTCAAGAAAAGCTCACCGATATTCCGGATGAAAATATTATTGTTTCCACTTTTGACACGGACACTAAAATCTATCCCCAGTATTTTAGCTGTTTGACCTGGCATTATTTAACCGCTAAAAAACCGTTTAAAAGCAGTTTCCAGCCCATTCCTGTTTATAATAATAATATTTGGGAGGCTGTTCCTTTTGCCCGGGTGATTGCCACTTCCAATACTTTTTGGCAGATGATGCAGCAGGAAAGACCGGAGCAGCTGGTCACTTATTCTTCTCACGCCATACCGTTTAAGGTTCTGAAAGAAGTGGACTATCCCACCAATGTGGTTCCTGATGATTCCCGGATATTTTGGAAAGCCTATTTTCATTACCAAGGAAATTATCAAACGATTCCTTTGTATTATCCCGTGTCCATGGATATGGTGATGGCCAAGAATTTCTTCCAGACCGTGATTAACCAGTATAAGCAGCAGCGACGCTGGGCCTGGGGCTGCATGGAGATTCCTTACATCATCTATGGGTTTTTAAAAGAGAAAAAGATTCCTTTAAGAAAAAAGCTTTTTCACATTTTTAATGTCTTAGATGGATTTTGGTCCTGGGCCGTAGCCGCTTTATTGATTTTTGTTTTAGGCTGGCTGCCTTTAACCTTGGGAGGTGAAGCTTTTAATACCACTCTTCTTTCCTATAACCTGCCCAAGATGACCGGAATTATTATGGGGATAGCCATGTTTGGCATGCTTTTTTCCGCCGTGCTAAGTGTTTTTCTTTTACCCAAACGACCGACCCGCTCTGGCAAGCTTAAAAGTTTCTATATCGCCCTGCAATGGTTGTTATTACCTGTTACTTTGATAGTCTTTGGCGCTTTTCCGGCCCTAGACGCCCAAACTCGCTTAATGCTGGGCAAGTATATGGGCTTTTGGTCCACTGACAAGATTAGAAAATAATAATTATTCAAGATGGATCCCTTCCTGGAACTTTTTTAATCTTTGTTTTAAGGAAGGACAATATTCCAAGCCCGGATCTTGAATGAGAACTTTTTTGGCCGCTTCTCTGGTCTTTTCCACCAGAGAAACATCTTTTAGTCCGGCCATGGCCAAATCAGGGATTCCCCACTGCCTGACTCCGTAAATTTCTCCGGGACCGCGCAGCTTTAAATCTTTTTCCGCCAGGCTGAATCCGTCCTCGCAATCTATCAAAGCTTTTAGCCTTTGGTAGGTTTTTTGGGAATGGGAGTCAGTCAGGAGAAAACAATACGACTGATATTTGGATCTCCCCACTCTGCCTCGGAATTGGTGGAGCTGGGCCAAACCGAATCTGTCCGCGCCTTCAATAAGCATTACTGCGGCATTGGGGATATCAATGCCCACTTCCACCACCGAGGTTGCTACCAGAATATCGGTTTTTTTATTCTTAAAAGCTCTCATTGTTCTTTCCTTTTCCTTGGTGGCTATTTTCCCATGCAGCATGGCAACTTTAAAATCCGGAAATACTTTCTGAGACAATATTTCGTATTCTTCTTTTACTGCCTTTAAAGGAGGCATTTTAGTTTCTTCGTCTTCTTCCGGTGTTTCTATCCTGGGGTAGATAATAAATATCTGTCTGCCTTTTTTAACTTGCTTGCTGATAAAGTCATATGTTTTTTGCCTTTCTTTGGGAGGAATATATTTGGTGCTGATTTTCTTTCTTCCTTTAGGCAATTCATCAATTAGGGATAAATCCAAGTCTCCGTAAACAGTCAAAGCCAAGGTGCGGGGGATGGGAGTCGCGGTCATGGAAAGCAGATGAGGAATTTCCGCTGTTTTTTTGGTCAGCTTTGCCCTTTGCTTAATGCCGAAGCGGTGCTGCTCGTCTAAAACCACCAAAGCCAAGTCGCCGAATTTTACTTTATCTTGGATTAAGGTATGAGTGCCGATTAAGATATCTATTTCTTTGTTCAATGTTTTTTTTAATAGTTTTTCCCGGGATATTTCTATAAAATCATTGGGCAGTTTTTTAGAAACATACTTGTCTTCTTTGCCGGTCAATAAGCCGATATTGATTTTAAAGTTTTGCAATAAGCCGGCGACTCCTTGGAAATGCTGTTTGGCCAGTATTTCGGTGGGAGCCATGAAGGCTGCTTGGTGTCCCGCCTTGATGGCGTTTAAAGCGGCCATTATCGCCACTACTGTCTTGCCCGAGCCCACATCTCCTTCCAATAATCTATTCATGGGGCGGGGCTGCTCCATATCTTGGAGAATGCGATAAGCTGATTTTTTCTGAGCGTCAGTTAATTTAAAAGAAAGAGATTTAACGAATCTTTTCATCAGTTTAATATCAAGAGGAACTGCAATGGCTTTTTTTTGATTCAGTTTCATTCTTTCTTTCAGCACCGCCAGTTCAATCACAAAAAGCTCTTCAAAAGAAAAGCGCTCTTGAGCTTTTTTAGCTAAAGCCAAAGAATCGGGGAAATGGATCTGCCAGATAGCCTGGCTGATCGGAATCAGCTTGTTTTCTTTAATAATCTCCGGGGTCAAGATTTCCGGCATCTTGTATTTAAAATGAGCCAAGACGGGTCTCAAGATATATCTTAGCCAGCGGGAAGACAACCCTTCGGTTTCCGGATAAACTGGAATCAGCCGTCCGGTGTGGGTTAGCTTTTCCTTGGTGTAATTTCCCGGAGGCATTTTTTCGTAAGTCGGGCCGGTTAAATAAACTCCTTTGTCTTTAACCAGAACTTTTCCGGCCAAACAAACATTGCTTCCAACTGTTAAAGTTTTGGTTAAATAGGGCTGGTTAAACCAGACAACCTTAATGGCTCCGCTGGCGTCTTCCACTACGGCTTCGGTTAAGGACATGTTCTTTTTCCAGGTGCGGCTGGATTCTATTTCCAGAATCTTTCCCATAATGCAGCTGGTTTCGTTTATTTTTACTTTGGCAATGGGAATGATATTGGAAAAATCCTCATAGCGGTGGGGGAAATGATAAAGCAGTTCCTGGACTGTTTTAACACCCATCTTGTGCAGCTTTTTGAGATATGCGGGTCCAATGCCCGGAATTTTTTCAATAGGAGTGGATAATTGCATAAATTCAACTTGTTATTGCCTTAATTCT
>JAUVEE010000065.1 GCA_030594935.1 bacterium | reverse complement strand
CGGTGTTTTTATTATGGAGATATATTTTCTATACATTTCTATTATAAAAATAATTATTGCCTTCATTTTGATCCTATTATTTTTTCGTTCCCAATTATTCCGGCTTTTTTTAGAATCTCCTGTATGGCCTTCGCTATAACGCCGTATTTCACCGGCTGAATTTCGTTTTGTAGAATAATAATTACGTTTCTACCCGAATTCATGGTTTTTAGATTTAATCTGAAATATTCCCTTATTATTCTTTTGTATTTATTTCTTTTAACTTTTTCTTTTATTTTTTTACTGATTATTATACCGACTTTCATTTTATTTTCTTGATTTCCGGAATAATACAGCTTTAGATGGCGGTCTTTTATTGACCGGCCCTTTTTAAAATTCTCTTTATATTCCGCACTTTTAGTAATTCTATGGCTTTTGGTTAAAATATTTTTTGATTTATTTAACATTTACTTTCCAGGCGATATTTTTTCCCTCCCTTTTCTCCTTTTAGCGCTCAGAACAGCTTGTCCGGCTTTGGTTTGCATCTTCTTTCTGAATCCTTGCTTTTTTAATCTTTTTTTATTATTAGGTTGATACGTTCTTTTGCTCATTTATTCTTCCCCTTATTAAATGTATGCTTTTTTGTTCATCATACTTAATCATTTTTTTTATGTCAAGCTTTTGCCTATGGCTTTTGCTTACGGTTTACTCTTTAATATGTTACCCGCTCTTCAGAGGTGGGAAATTGAATTTTAAAAAGATTACTCCTGATAATTTTATTTGTCTACTATTAAAGCTAATTATACTATGTAATTAGCAATTCAAGGTTAAAAGCTATCTCGCCAAATGCCATTTTTTTAGTAATTCTCCAGATATTGACCCTCCGCGAAAGCGAAGCAACCGCGGATTTCCTGGGAACTTGAGCATTTAGTCGATTTTAATATAAATAATTCCTCTCCCCTCGGAGGCTGTGTCGCAATTTGTTGACACTCCCCATATACGTTTCTCCTTTTGTGATACTGCTTGGAAAATGTAACGGATAGCATTTTTGGGGGTCTTATCATCAACTTTTGCCTTCTCTTTCAGTTTTTTCATTAAGCATGCTGTTTTTTATTCATTTTAAAAAGGCATTTCTTAGTTTTCCACAGCTGTGAATAACTATGTGTATTACTATTTCCTCCCAGCAAGCCTAGGTAATTCCTTCTATTTCTATCGTGGTTCCCACTTTTGCTCAGGCCTACGCATCTGGGTCATAATGATGCTTGCATGCGATACCTTAAAAGCAGTTTTTTTGTTTTTTTCCTCTTTCACGGTATGGGGGTAATTTGTTGTGGGCTATCCAGGGTTAAAAATAAGCCTTTTCCCGTCTCCCGGCTTAAGTAAGGTATTTTCGCAAACTTAATTTGCATTCATCATACTTTTATATTCGTATTTTTCTTTTTTTAATTTGTCAAAACCTCCCTTTTGAGTTATATTCTACATTCATTTTTTATTATTTTAGGTTATGCTTAATGGGTTTGAAAATTAAGACTCTATACCCCGGAAGTCAGTTAAAACCAACTCATTAGTCTGGTTGAATCTTTTATAGGCTTTCGTTTTGAAATTAACTTTCAGGTTATTTTATCCCTGGATTCCGGCGAAAGCGGGAGCCGGATTAATTTTAACAGTAATGCTCATGCTTCTCTAAATACTTTATTTTTTTATGAGGTTTTTATGTCTTATTCGTCTCATGATCTCTGGTCATTAATTCTTTCCTTGATCAGCAAACGCATTAATAAACAAAGTTTTGACACTTGGTTATTTCCTACCCGACCCTTATCTTTTTCCGATAATTCATTAGTCATTGAAGTTCCCAGCCACTTTTTTTGTGACTGGTTAAAAGAACATTATTTGTCAATCCTGCGAGAAATTGCCAAGGATATATTATCCCACGAAATTACTATCTCCTTTCTGGTATCTTCTGAACTCCAAGTACAATCTTCTCCGGCTGCGCCTTCTTCTCCAACTTCACCGGCTAATAATAATTCTCAGGTTTTTAATTCTATTTCCTCCTCTAAAACCTCCCAGGTTACACCGCTTAACGCAAAATATACCTTTAACTCTTTTGTGGTCGGCAACAATAATCGTTTTGCTTATGCCGCTTCCAATGCCGTGGCCGAAGCCCCGGCTAAATCCTATAATCCTCTTTTCATTTACGGTGGCGTCGGTCTGGGAAAAACCCACCTTTTACATGCTATCGGCAATCACGTTAACGCTCATGCTAATTTTTCTAAACGCGTGCTTTATGTTTCTTCCGAAACCTTTATGAATGAAATGATTGCTTCCATCGGTTCGGGTACCATGCGGGCTTTTCGTGATCGCTTTCGCACGGTAGACATTCTGTTAATCGATGATATTCAGTTTTTAGTGGGCAAAGAAGGCACCCAAGAAGAGTTTTTTCATACTTTTAATGATCTTTATAATATCCAAAAACAAATTGTGGCTACTTCCGATTCGCATCCTAAGGAAATAAATTTGGAAGAACGTCTTCGCTCACGCTTTGAATGGGGCTTGGTGGCGGATATTCAACCGCCTGATTTCGAAACGCGGGTTGCGATTTTAAGTCAGATGGCTGAACTTGAAAAAATATTCGTTCCCACTGATGTTTTTGCTTATATTGCAAACCAGGTTAAAGCCAATGTCCGGGAATTGGAAGGCTCGTTAACCAGAGTTATCGCTTTTGCCTCCTTAACTAAAAGCGAGATTAGTCTTGATTTGACGCGTCACGTT
>JAUVEE010000032.1 GCA_030594935.1 bacterium | reverse complement strand
GCCGGCCTTCAACTTACGCTCCGACTCTGACAACTGTTCAACAGAGAAACTATATCCAAAAAAATGAGCAAAAAAAATTCGAGCCGACGGAGATAGGCACGATCGTGATCAATCTCTTGATAGAACACTTCCCCAAGATTGTAGATATTCAATTCACCGCCGAAATGGAAGAAGATTTGGATAAAATCGCCCAAAACGAAAAGGAATGGGTGCCGACAATAAAAGATTTCTACGACCCTTTTATTAAGAGACTGGAAGAAAAATACGAAGAAGTTTCCAAAAAAGAAATTGCCCAGGAAGAAACAAATGAAATTTGCCCCAAATGCCAATCCCCTTTGATTATCAGGCTGGGCCGGTTTGGCAAATTTTACGCCTGTTCCAATTTTCCCAAATGCCGGCATACCGCTCCCTTGAAAAAATCAGGACCGGAAATAAAATGCCCGAAATGCGGGCAAGGAGATGTTACGGAAAAAAGAACTAAAAAGGGCAAGATATTTTACGGCTGCAACCAGTATCCAAAATGCGACTTTGCTTTATGGGACAAGCCAACCGGAGAAAAATGCCCGGAATGCGACTCTCTTTTGGTGGCAACAAAAAAAGGAGCTAAATGCTCCAACAAAGACTGCGGATATTCTCAAAGCTCTAAGTAAAAAAATGGAGCGAGAATCTTCTCGCTCCTGTCTACTGAATAACTCCTTTAAAGCCTCATACGGTCCAGGGAAAAGAACTATTTCTTTTTCCGGTTCAGCTGTTGGATCTTCGGTGGTTTTAACCTTTCCGAAATCTTTCCGATCAAGAACAACCAGCTCCGGAAATGCGCCGGTATGAAGTCCTATTTCTTCTTTTTGGCGACTGGATATTGTTCCCCAAAAATTATGCTCTTCTTCCCCTTCTTTATTTTTCTTTTGAGAAAAGAACTGCAAAGAATCAAAAGGAAAAGATTTAGCGAATATTATTCCCAGTTTCTCTTCGCACATTCTAATCACAGCTTCCAGCGGACACTCTCCTTCTTTTATTTTTCCACTCCAGGTTGGCTCGTGAACAAAGGGATTTAATTGGCTCTTAAACAATCCCTCTCCTGTTTTTCTCGTTACTGCTATTCTTTTTAAAAGGACATTTCTTTTGCGGTTAAGCAACCACACATTTACATTTCTTTCCATCTACAATCACCTCAATATTTCTTTGGTTTAAACTATACCAGATATTTTCCTCTTGTCAAATTTTTAATTAAGTTATAAGATTGAATTATGACTATTGAGAAAATTTTAGAGAAAGCCAAAGAGAATAATCCAACAGCCAACCTTGATCTTATTAAAAGAGCTTATCTTTTTGCGTCCAAAGCGCATCAGGGACAAAAGAGAAACTCCGGCGAAGACTATATTATTCACACCCTGCACACTGCCTATAACCTGGCGGAAATGAAATTAAATTCCACCACTATCGCGGCCGGGCTTCTTCATGATGTCCTGGAAGACACGGAAATAACCAAAGAAGAACTGGAAAAAGAATTCGGCAAAGAAATTGCTTTCCTGGTTGAAGGAGTAAGCAAGCTGGGCAAAATCAAATACCGAGGAAAAGAAAGACAGGCGGAAAGCTTTAGAAAATTATTTCTGGCAACAGGCAAAAATATAAGAGTGATTTTAATTAGGCTGTTTGACCGTCTGCATAATCTGGAAACCCTTCGTTACCTGCCGGAGGAAAAGCGCAAAAGGATTGCTTTGGAAAGTTTGGAAATCTATGCTCCCCTGGCCTATCGGCTGGGTATTGGAGAGCTCAAGGGACAAATAGAAGACCTGTCATTTCCTCATGTCTATCCTGAAGAATACCAGCAATTAATCGAGCGCGTTAAAGATAAGTACCAAGAGCGGGAAAGATACCTAAAAAAAATCAGGATAAAGATTATAAAAAAGCTGAGGAAGGAGAATATTCAACCGATTGAAATTCAATCCCGGGCCAAGCATTATTATTCTCTTTGGCAAAAACTCAAGCGTTACGACAATGATTTGGATAAAATTTACGATTTAGTGGCTCTGAGAATAATCGTGAAGAATGTGGAAGAATGCTATCAAACCTTAGGGGCTATTCATAAGCTCTGGAAACCCCTCCCCGGACGAATCAAAGACTATATCGCCCTGCCCAAGCCTAACGGCTATCAGTCCCTGCATACCACTGTCTTTTGTATTGACGGCCGAATTATTGAATTCCAGATAAGAACTCCTTTAATGCACAAAGAAGCGGAATTCGGTATTGCCGCTCATTGGTATTATTCAGAACAAAAAGGATTAAAAGCTTTTTTGAAAAAAAAGATCACCAAAGCGCCGGAAAACGAGCTTGACTGGGTAAAACAGCTTAAAGACTGGCAAAAAGAAACCAAGGATTTTTCCGCTGACAGATATTTGGAATCGTTGAAAATTGACTTTTTTCGCAACAGAATTTTTGTTTTTACCCCTGACGGCGACGTTATCAGCCTGCCGGAAGAAGCTACTCCGGTTGATTTTGCTTACGCTATTCATACTGATATCGGCAATCATTGCCAGCAGGCGAAGGTTAACAGTAAAATCGCCCGCTTAGACCAGGCATTGCAAAATGGAGATATAGTGGAAATCATTGTGAATAAGAACAGAAGGCCATCTAAAGACTGGTTTAGATTTATCAAGGCTAATTTAACCCGCACCCGGATTAAGAAATTTTTCAAAACGGAACTGGAAGCTTGGAGAGAAAAAAGAAAAAAACAGCCGAAAACAGAAATAAAAAGAGAAAAGAGAGAGGTGGTTGCGGTAAAACCAAAAGCTGTCGTCAAGAAAAAAACCAAAATACTGGTTGCCGGCCAAACAGGAATTTCAATAAACATTGCCCGCTGCTGTTCTCCTTCGGCCAATAACAATATTAAGGCCTATATTACCAAGAAACACGAAGCCTCCATTCATAGAGCGGATTGTGAAAACCTAAAACGGGCGCAAAAAAAATGGCCGCAAAAAGTTATTGAAGCCACTTGGAACGAGAAATAAATTACTGCTTGCCTTTTATCTTGGTCAAAGTTTTCTGCAGTTCTTTCTTGGAATTAAAGAAAACTATCAGCTTTAGTTTATTGGCCTCGCTTTTCAGCTTAATGTTTTTAACCCCTAAAGATTCTTGAAAACATTCTTCCAGATCTTTTAACTCTTTCAGTATTTTGTCTGAAACTTTTCTTTTGGTGGTTTTCCATTCTCCCAGCTTTTGGGCCAGATATTCCACTTCCCTGACATTCAATCCTTTTTTTATAATCTTTTCCACAACAGCCTTTTGTTTTTTGGGATCCTTGATCGGCAAGATAGACCGGGCGTGCCCTTCGTTGATTTTACCCTCTCTGAGCGCTTGCTTGGCTTCATCTGTTAAATCAAGCAGACGCAAAGTATTGGTTACCGCTTCCCGGCTCATTCCCATTAAGCGGCCAATTTCTTTCTGGGTAAGATTGAACTCGGCCTGCAATTTTTTAAAAGCCTCTGCTTTTTCCAAAGCATTCAAATCAACCCGCTGCACATTTTCAATAAGAGAAACTTCCAGCTTTTCTTTTTTGGTTGGCTCTCTGATTATCACCGGGACTTGAGCCAAGCCCACTTTTTTAGCCGCTTTCAATCTTCTTTCTCCGGCAATAAGCTGATATGACCCCCTTCCTGTTCGGGTTACGATCAAGGGCTGCAAAATTCCATATTCCCTGATCGATTCCGCCAAGTCTTTTATATTCTTGTCTTCAAATTCCTGCCGGGGCTGATAAGGATTGGGTTTGATCTTATCTATTTCAATATAGAAAACAGCTTCTTTTTTAGCGGCAGAAACATCTCCGAAATCTTCTGCTTTTTTAGGAATTAATGATTCCAAACCTTTGCCTAAGTTTTTCATATAATTGTATATTTATGTTTCTTGCCCCATATTAATAATCTCTTCAGCCAATTCCCGATAAGCTTTGGCTGCCCGGGAAGTAGGCGCGTATTGCAAAATTGTTTTTCCAAATCTGGGAGCTTCAGCCAGAGCCACATTCCTCGGTATCACGGCGTCAAAAACATAAGCCGGAAAATTCCTTCTTACTTCTTTGGCCACCTCCTGGGAAACCTTGTTTCTTTGGTCGTACATGGTAAGCAGAGCGCCGGCGACTTTAATATCGCTTCCTAAATTATTTTTAACCAAATCAATCGTGTTCATTAATTGGGCCAACCCCTCCAGAGCCAAATATTCGGCTTGAACAGGAATTAACACTTCCTGGGAAGCGCACAAAGCGTTAATAGTCAGCAGATCAAGGCTGGGAGGAGAATCAATAATAATAAAATCATAATCTGAAGCAACTTCTTCTAAAATATGCGCCAGCTTGAACTCTCTGTTTTTTAAATTTATCAATTCCACGGCCGCTCCGGCCAAATCAGGAGAAGCGGGCATAATTTCATAACCAAAAAAAGGAGTCTTTCTAATAACTGCCGAAGGAGCAACGCTGCCGGTCAAAGCATGGTAAACTGAGAGAGGAAGATAATTCGGTTTAATGCCTAATGAATAAGTGGCATTGGCTTGATGGTCAAAATCAACCAGTAAAACTCTCTTGCCTAAAGCGGCCAAAAAAACAGGCAAATTAACGCTAACATTAGTTTTGCCTACTCCCCCTTTATTGTTGCAGATAGAAATAATTCGAGCCATTAGTATAAAATATCATAATCTATTGAAATTTACAAATACCCTATTTTCTGTTAAAGTATAGATGCGGGCCGGAGTGCTGAAATTGGCAAACAGGGTGGACTCAAAATCCACTGTCCGCAAGGGCTTGAGGGTTCGAGTCCCTCTTCCGGCACAACAGTCGAGTGCTCTCCTTTCTTTTTAAAAATATTAACTTAAAACATATTATGGAACAAAAAAATAATAAAATAAAATGGATAATCGCTATTTTATTGCTCTTTTTAGTCCCTCCTTTCGGAGTGATTTACATCTGGAAAGAAATGCGATGCTTCTATAAAAAACTCCATCTCTTGTTATGGCTTTTCGGCGGAGAAACTTTAATGCTTTCAGTTATCCTTTCAGCTGTCTGGCTGCCGGAAATGTCCAAAAATTTAAACGAGTTCGGTATAACAATTCCTTCGTATATCAATCCCGTTCTAATTCTAATCGCCATTCTTTCTTTTCTGCAAATTATTGCCGGATTTATCATTGATAGAAAGGTTGCTTCCTCGCAGGCTCTGCCTAAAAGCTATCAGGCGGGAGCGATGCTATTGATGTTGATAAATTCAACTCTTCTTCCGCTGATATTTGCGTTAATGTCGTTTTCAATAACCCAAGCCGTTCACAATCAATTCGGCTTGTTTTAGCATTTTTTGGCAAAGTAATTTATGGCCCTAAAATACTATCCCCAGCGAAATCTCTGGTCTCATAAAGGCCAATTCGGCTACGTTTTGATTATTGGCGGAAGCAAGCAATATTCCGGCTCTCCGGTTTTCAACGGCCTGGCCGCCCTAAGAAGCGGGGCTGATCTGATTACTATTGCCGGACCAAGAAGAGCGATGGATATCGCAGCTTCTTTTGCTCCAGATATCATCACTTATCCCCTAGACAACGAATTGGAATTAAAACATGTTCCCAAAATTTTGGCTTTAGCTAAAAACTTCCACTCTTTAATTATTGGCGGCGGTTTGAACAGAAGCAAAAAAACCTGTCAGGCAATCAGGAAAATTATCAAAGACACTAATCTGCCAATAGTTGTTGACGCCGAAGCAATCAGGGCGATAGCGGAAAAACCGGAAATTATTAAAAAGAGAAAAGCGATAATTACCCCTCATATTGAAGAATTCAGGATTCTAACCGGTGAGAAGGTGAAGCCGGAAATCAAAGACCGAAAAGAAAAGGTTAAAAAATGGGCCGATAAACTAGAAACAACAATTCTATTAAAAGGCCATGTTGATGTTATTTCCGATGGCAAAAAAGTTGCCCTAAATAAAACCGGCTCTTATTTTATGACCAAAGGAGGTTTTGGAGACACCTTAAGCGGAATCTGCGGAACGCTTTTGGCCCGAAACATAGAACCGTTTGAAGCAGCTCAAGCAGCCGCTTATATCAATGGTCGCGCAGGCGAGTTGGCCGGTAAAAAATATGGCGAAGGAGTTTTAGCCAGCGATGTTTTTGAATTCCTGCCGTTGATATTAAAAAAAGACGGCCGGAAATAATCCGGCATTTTGTTTGGCCCTTAGAGGTGGACTAGATCTTGAAAGAAATCTTCCTCTGATTATTTATTGAACAAAACAAACTTTACATCTTTCTTATTTTTCGCTTTGTTTGAATGTTTTCTAGCTAACTTTTTGGCCTGCCGGACAACACTTTCAGAGATTTCATTCTTTCCGTAATTTCTAATCAGTATTAAGGGCCCGGGATAATTTTCTATCTCAATTAAAATATCTCCAGCCAGAGCTATTTTTTTAAACTTCTCATTCTCTGATTCGTTTCTCCCCACTACAATTTTTACTTTGTTTTTCCAAAAATGCCGGCCATAGTATAAAAGTCTAATGTCGCTGCCTTGGCAATCAGGACAAACTTTAAAAAGTTCCGCTAATCTTTTGCCGAATTCATGTTCGCATAAGATGCAGCCTCCGCCGGGACTGGGATACGCTTTAATTCTATACTTCTTTGTTAAAGCAATCTGTTTTTTTCGAGAACGGCCGGAAATGGCAAACAGCTTTTCCCTGTCTATCCAGCCTAACTGTTCGGGAACAGTTTTCGGCAGAAGTTTAGCTGATAAGGGACGCAACAGATATCCGGTTAGAGACGATTCCTTTTCCACCAGCCGCAAGGCCTTTTTATTCTGCGACATCGGCCTTTCTCCCAAAACTTCTCCAGTGGCAATAAAATCAAAGTTTTCCCGCTTCATTATTTGTTTGGCTTTTTTCAGCATTAACAAGTGGCAGTCAATGCAAGGATTCATAGCGCTCCCCCGGCCGTACTTAGGAGACTTTATTAAATTTAAATGAGCTTTAGAAAAATCAACCACCTTTAAAGCCAGCTTTATTTCTTGAGCTGATTTTTCTGCCTGGGCTGAATCAAAAAAATAACTTTTAAAAGTTATTCCTTTGACTCTCATTTTTTGTTTTTCCAGAATCTTGACCGCTAAGATTGAATCCAGTCCCCCGGAAAATAAAATTAAAGCTTTTTTCTTCATTTCGCTTCTTTTTTTAAATTGCTCTCTGAATAAACAATCAGATTATCTTGAATGTTTTCCATTATTAAAGAGTTGGCGCCGATGTCAGTATTAACGCCGATTAAAACGCCCGGCATTAGGCTGACATTTATGCCGGTCTTTGAATTTTGTCCCATAATCACTCCCAGTTTATTCAAGCCAGTTCCGATTTTTTTTCTTCTGACTATTGTTTTTATTTCCCCCCGGTCAATCCTGATATTGGCGGTGACTGTTCCGGCAGCCAACCGGCAGCCCGAGCCCAAAATTGAATCGCCGATATAGCCGGAATGGGTATGAACGCCCGGTTGAAAAATAGTTCGGGCCACTTCGGCATTAGCGCCGATCAAAGTTCCTTCTTCTAAGTCGGCGTATTCCCTGACAATGGCATTATTGCCGATAATACAAT
>JAUVEE010000054.1 GCA_030594935.1 bacterium | reverse complement strand
TTTTTTTCCGGTGAAATAACTCCAGCATCATGAATAAATCATTTAACTGTTCTGTAAATCATTTCACCGAGTAAATTAAATTATTTTAATATTATCTTTTTTTATTTTAACACAGGAAAGAAAAATAAAAAGTGTAAAACTCTATTATCATAATTCTAATACACAAAAGGAGCTTCGCTCCTTTTTTCTCTCATTCTAAAAATCAAATAAAAGGTTCGGCCAATTTTCTGGAGTTAAGGCGGAAAGTTTTACTGCTTGTTCCAGAGACACCTGACCGATTTTTGTTCGGCAAAGTTCTTGCAGATAAGCGCCGCATTTTAATTTCTCTCCCATGTCGTTAGCCAAAGAGCGAATATAGGTTCCGGAAGAACAGCTGACTTTAATTTCCAAAACAGGATAGTTGTAATTCAAAACTTCAATCTTCTTAATGACAACCTTATGCGGCTTTAATTCTATTTCAATCCCCTTTCTGGCCAGCTGATAAAGCTTTTTTCCTTTTATTTTCTTGGCGGAAAACATTGGCGGCTTCTGTTCTGTTTCTCCTTCAAAACCATCAACCGCTTTGTTAATCTCCGGCAAAGAAGGTTTCTTTCCTTTTTTCTCTTCTATTTTTCCCTCCCTGTCATAAGTGTCAGAAATAAATCCAAGTTTAAGCTGAGCCACATATTCTTTGTCCTGTTTTAAAAAAATATCCAGCCTTTTCGTGGTTTCCCGGCCGATTCCGCAAATCAACAGTCCGGTGGCAAAAGGGTCCAAAGTTCCGGCATGGCCTATTTTTTTAACCTTAGTAATCTTCCTCAATCTATCCACCACATCATGGGAAGTTATCCCGGCCGGCTTATTTATTAAAATAAAGCCTGAATCTTTCATTGATTATTTATTCGCCGGAAAGCAAAATACGAATAGACCACAGAGCCCAGAGCAGCTCCCAAAATGGGGATTATAAAAAGCCAAAAGTTAAAGAAGCCCAGCAAGCTGAACACTCCGGCAGCGATAAAGAGCTTGCCGCTGAATTGATGAGTTTTATCCCAAACCTCTTCGGAATAAAATGTCCAGGGAGTTTTAATTCCCACGAAATAATTCTTTTTGATCTGGGGCAGGAAAACCCCGATTAGAATAAACAGCAGGGCGTTGGCCGGGATAATAAGATAATTAATGTTCATTTGCCAGCCGAATCCGGCCGCTAAAGTGTAGAGATAGACGGAAGAGAGGAAAGAAACGAATAAAAGCCTGAAATAAAAATAGGGGCGAGCGAATAAAGGATAGTTTCTCTTTAAAGGGTCGATCAAAGGAATAAAAAGCATTAAAAAATAAACAGCAATAATCAGGCAGGGGAAAAAGAAAACAGCGAAATTCCTGCTTCCCCAGCCGTCAACTTCTCCCTGCGCGTTCCAGTGAGTGGGCATTCTTTCCGGCAAACCGGGATAAAGCAAAATACCGATTATGAAAATAAGCAGAATCAAGCTTAGAGGAATAATTTCTTTTTTGGTTATTATTTTCATTGTTTGCAGGCGCTTCCTCGGCAAATTAATTTCATCCTGCATTGAGCGCAGTCTTTTTTTCTGTTTATCACGCTGCTGTAGAATGAAAGCAGGAGAAATAAAACGGCGACAACGACTTTAAGCAAGGTAAATTCTTGAAGAATGGAAACAGTGATTAAAATAAGGGGAATAATTGCCAAGAATCCATAAACAGCCGGCGCCAAGCTTTGGCCCAGGCTGAAACTAAAATCCTCAGCGCCTCTTTTTTTAAAAAACAAGGCAGACAATTTTCCCCAGCCCAAGCAGCACCATTTGCCATAGTAATAGCAATTGGGACAAAGCAGCCCCCGGAGAACGATTCCCACCATGAAAATAAAAAAACCAAGATAAGTCCAGGCAATCAAAGGTCTAAAAAACCAGCAGGCAACGGTTCCTAAAACGACCCAAGCAATTATTAAAAGATTGCCGCGGATGACAGTCTTTCGCGGATATTTTTCCAGTCCCTGCTCGTATATTTTTACTTCTTCAAACATGTTTTCATCAGCCGAAAATTTCTTTCAAAGGAGTGCGCGCGGTTTCTTCCAAGATGCTAATCAGCTTGTCCAGCTTGCTTGCTCTCAGCTCCGCCTCTTTCTGGTTAATGATCTCCACTTCGTCCAAGGCAGCCCGCAAAAATCCTTCTCTGTCCATAATACCCAGCTCATCGCTCATCTGGGAAAAACTCTCAATCAGCTTTTCTCTGTTGTCTTCCAAATCACTTCTTTTGCCGCAAGCAACAATCACCCCGATTACCGCTCCCTTAACCATGATCGGCAGCCAAACAGAAACAAAACCGGCAAAACAATTAACCAAGATCGGTTCTTGCCGGCTTTTGGCCAAAGTAAAACCCATTCTATAACCGTCTTCGCATTTTGTTCTCCCCACTGTGTCAGCTCTGATCAATTTACAAATCTTCTGCGGTCCTTCTATTTCCACAATCACTTCGCCTTCCTTGTCTAGCAACGTAACTTGAACTCCTTCCTCTGCGGCAAAACTTTCCAATAGGCCTTGGAAATCTTCTAAAAACCATTGAGCTGCTTCTGAGAGATCTTTTTTCTTTAACATTGGTTTATTATAGCAAAATTTAATTAGAAGGCAATTGCATTTTATCCCCTTTAACTAAGCCGATTTCTTCTGCCAAACCGGCGTTAAGCTCTAAAACATATTTCGCTTTCACTCCGGGATTGATGGAAGGGCATTTTTCTTTTAAGCAAGGCTGGGTGTTCTCGCTGATAAAAACCACTTTTTTGTTTTCATTAAGCCAGATTATATCCAGAGGAATCAGGGTATTCTTCATCCAAAAAGAGGCTTCCTGCTCTGCGGGAAAAATAAAAAGCATTCCTTTGTCCCGGTCCAATTTCTCTCTGAACATCAATCCCTTTTGCCTTTCTTCCAGGGTTTGAGCCACTTCAATAAAAAAACAACGCTCTTCAAAGCAGGCCTGACTTTTCTTATTATTCAAGATCACTATCGCGGCTGCTGCCGTTATTATTAAAAATAAGATTAGGATAGTTTTTTTCATTTTTTTTCTTCGCGCTCCAGTCGCCCGTCTTTAAGCCAAATAATATGTCCGGCATATTTCTTGTCTTCCGGCTCGTGCGTCACCATGACTATTGTCTGGCCCAGCTTTTGATTAAGCTCCTGAAAAAGCTTCATTATCAAATCTGAAGATTCGCTGTCCAGATTGGCGCAAGGCTCGTCCGCGAATAATATCTTGGGATTATTCACTATTGCCCGGGCCACGGCTACTCGCTGCTGCTCCCCCCCGGAAAGTTCGCTGGGAAGATGATTTAGTCTTTTGTCCAGCCCTACTTTGCCCAGAACTTCAGCGGCTCTGTCTAAATATTCTTTTTTCTTTGCCCCTTGAAGCATTAAAGGAAGATAAACGGACTCCAGAGCGGTCAGCTCCGGAGAAAGAGCGTATTCTTGAAAAACATAACCCAGTTTTTGCAGCCGGAAATGAGACTTTTCTGCTTCTGATAATTTTAAAACATTTATTCCATCAATGAACAGTTCACCGGTTGTGGGAATGTCCAGCAGCCCCAATTGGTGGAGCAAAGTTGACTTTCCGCAGCCGCTCCGCCCCATGATCTCCGCAAACTCTCCCTGTTTAATGCTAAAATCAACTCCCTTAAGCGCCAAACAGGGAATCTTAGTCGGATACGTTCTGCTTAGATTTTTTACTTGAATTATCATGAGCCCCAAATAGCGTTAATAATACTTTCTTTGGCCCCCCGCCAAGAAGGAATAAAACCCCCAATAAGAGAAGCTATTATCAGACTAATGCTGCTGGTAAGCAGGTCTTTTGCGTCCACAACTAAATAAACATAGCCAAAAGGAAAGCTTAAAGGATGGGCGATAAAATAAGGGACAATCAGAAAACGCAATAGAATAAAACCCAATCCCACTCCGCAAACGGCGTAGAATAAAGACTGGAGAATGTAA
>JAUVEE010000007.1 GCA_030594935.1 bacterium | reverse complement strand
TTGCCGCTTCCGCACGGACATGGATCATTCCGACCGGCCTTCTCGCTTGCCGCTGGTTTTGTCCCCGAACTTGACGGTTCGCTGAACATTGGTACGGACGGCTGGGACGGCAAGCTGGCAGCCATAATATTTTTCACAATGGCTGCCTCAACAGTGTCTAAAAAATTGCGAAACATTTTGTGACCCTCATTTTTATACTCAATTAAAGGGTCTTGCTGGCCATAAGCCCTTAAACGCACTGAATCTCTCAAATGGTCCATGGCTTCCAAGTGGTCCATCCAAAAGAAATCCAAGGTCCGCAAACAAACAATCTTCTCCACTCTCCTCATATTTTCTGTTCCTATTTCTGTTTCTTTGCGTTCATAGTCTTCCCTGCTTTGGCCCTGTTTTTCCACCAGCTCCAGTATATACGCTTTTAAACTTCCCTGTTCAAATTTTTCCGAAACTTCTCTCCTTTTTTTGTAAGCCACTTCCCGATGCTTGTTCAAGACATCGTCATAATCCAAAAGATGCTTGCGCGCGTCAAAGTTCATTCCTTCAATTTTTGATTGGGCCGACTCAATCGCGCCGGAAATCAGCTTGACTTCAATTGGCTCGTCTTCGGGAATTTTCAGCATTTCCATTAAGGATTTTATTTTATCACCGCCAAAAATGCGCAGTAAGTCGTCCTCCAAAGAAACAAAAAATTGGGAAGACCCAGGATCTCCCTGCCGGCCGGCCCGCCCTCTTAGCTGGTTGTCAATTCTCCTGGCTTCGTGCCTTTCAGTGCCGATAATATGAAGCCCGCCTAATTTCAAAACCTCTTTTGTATCCTGAGCAGGATTGCCTCCCAGGATTATATCCACTCCTCTACCAGCCATATTAGTGGCAATAGTTACCGCTCCCTTTCTGCCGGCTTGGGCAATAATTTCTCCCTCCTGCTCGTGCCGCTTGGCATTTAAAATCTGATGGGGAACTCCTTCCCTTTCCAACAGCTTGCCCAAATATTCATTCCTTTCGATAGAAACCGTTCCCACCAAAACCGGCTGGCCATTGGCATGCCTTTCTTTAATTTCCGCGACCACCGCCTTGAATTTTCCCTCCCTTGTCTTATAAACCCTGTCCTGTAAGTCTTCCCTCAGCAGCGGCTTATTAGTGGGGATGGCGGTCGCCTCCAGTCCGTAAACTTTATCAAACTCCTCGGCTGAAGTAAGAGCGGTGCCAGTCATGCCAGCCAGCTTTTGGTACATCCGGAAATAATTCTGAAAAGTGATTGAAGCCAGGGTCATTGATTCCGGCTGGACCTTTACTCCTTCTTTGGCTTCAATCGCCTGATGCAGGCCTCCGGAATAGCGGCGGCCGGGCAGTAAGCGGCCGGTAAATTCGTCAACAATGATGATTTGTCCGTCCTTGACCGTATAATCCCGCTCCCTTTTAAAAAGCGCTTGAGCCCGCAACGCCTGTTCAAGATGATGCAGATATTTTATTCCTTTTTCTTCGTAAATATTTTCCATTCCCAGAATCTTTTCCACTTTTTCAACCCCTTCTTCGGTTAAAGTTACCGCTTTCAGCTTCTCATCAATATTATAATGTTCGTTCTCTTTTAAATGAGGAATGATTTTGGCAAACTCACCGTAAGTCTTAGTCGCTTCAGTGTCCGGAGCGGAAATAATCAAAGGAGTTCTGGCTTCATCAATCAAGATTGAATCCACCTCGTCAATAATGGCATAATTGAGTTTTCTTTGGGTTTGGGCTTCCAAGTCATAGACCATATTATCCCGCAAATAATCAAAGCCGAATTCGTTATTTGTCCCGTAGGTAATGTCCGCCTGATAAGCTTCTTTGCGGGGAACCGGCTTTAAATAGCTTTCAACAACTTTAAAACTGCCAGTTAAGTCCCTTTCTTCGTCTTTTTCTTTATCTAAAGAGGGATCATAAAGATAGGCTGCCTCATGGACTATACAGCCAACAGACAGTCCCAGCAGATGATAAACCTGGCCCATCCAAACCATGTCTCTTTTGGTTAAATAATCATTGACCGTAACAACATGCACTCCTTTTTGCTCTAAAGCGTTCAGGTAAACAGTCAAAGTGGAAGCCAGGGTTTTTCCTTCCCCGGTTTTCATTTCAGCTATTCTGCCCTGATGCAGGATTATTCCGCCAATCAGCTGAACATCATAATGCCGCTGCTGCAGAGTCTTTTTAGCCGCTTCCCTCACCAAAGCAAAAGCTTCCGGTAAAAGAGCGTCCAGAAACTCTCCTTTGGCCAGCCTGGCTCTAAATTCAGCTGTTTTATTTTTCATTTCTTCAGCAGAAAAACCCTCGAATTTTGCTTCCAGGTTGTTTATTTCTGCCACTAACGGCTGGATTTTTTTTAAGTGCTTGTCCTCTCCGCCGCTAAAAAATTTACTGAATATTCCCATAATAACGCAAAGCGCCCTCAAGCGCTTTTTTCAAATAAAACATTTATTTTGCAGCACTCTTTCTCGCTTTGTCTCTGGGCTGGTCTTTATACTTCTTCAACTGCACTTGCATTTCGTCTTTTACTTCCACTATTGCCTGCCTCAAATCTTCCGACTTAGCCGTAGCCCGAATACTTTTCCTAAGAGGACCAATTTGACATTCTGCCCGAAAAAAAGGGCCTTTGATATGGTGCGCAGTTGTTTTGCCCACTTCCACCCAGGCCTCTATTCTAGGCTTTCTGCCTTCAAAATAATCTTTTTCCTCTTCCTGCAGCAAAGTAACGAACTTTTCCAAACTGCCGATTTTCTCTTCAATAAATTCCTTAATGGCCGGACTTAATTCTATTTTTTCTGTTTTGATAATGATCTTCATATTATTTAATTATTTCATTTTTAAAGAAAAAGTCAACTAAGATACTGTATCTCTTCTTCTAAAGCTATCCCCGTCTTTTTTTCAACTTCTTGTTTAATTAAATCTATTAAAGCGATAACGTCTTGGGCTGTTCCTCCACCAATATTGATAATAAAATTGGCGTGTTTTTCAGAAACTTCAACTCCGCCAATTTTTTTTCCTTTCAGGCCGGATTGTTCAATCAATCGGCCGGCGGAAACTTCAGCCGAATTTTTAAAGATAGAACCGGCGCAAGGAAATTCGCCAGGCTGGGTTTTGGCCCGGTATTCCAAATGCTCTTTCATTTTCCGAACAATCTCTTCCTGATCCCCCGGCTCCAGTTTAAAGCTGGCTGACAAAACCACCAATCGAGGATTTTTTTTAAAAATACTGCTGCGGTAGCTAAAAAGGCAATCTTTGTTTGAAAAAGCCTTTATTTTTTCCTCCTTAATATCAAAAACTTCCGCTTGAACCAGAACATCGGCTATTGAACGCTTGAAGGCTCCGGCGTTTCCGCAGATTGCTCCGCCGACTGTTCCGGGAATGCCGCTGGCCCACTCCATTCCTGTTAAGCCGTTGTCTTTGGCAAAGTTCACCAGCCTGCTTAAATCCAAACCGGCTCCACATTGAAGATTATCAAATTCCTTATTCCCAATTCTGATTATTAAGCCCTGATAGCCCTGGTCAGAAATCAAGAGGTTGCTTCCCCGGCTTAAAATAAAAAAAGGCAGATTGCACTTTTTGGCTGCCTTAATCGCTTTCACTATCTCTTCTTTAGTGGTTGCTTCAAAAAAATACTTGGCCTTTCCGCCAATTTTAAAAGTAGTATAGCCGGCCAAAGAAACATCATTTTCCACCCCTGATAATTCTTTTCTTATATCTTCTTTCATTTTACAATAATGACCCCGAAGCGAACTCCAATTCTATGTTTAAAGTGAGTGCTGTCGGGGCCAACTATATTCTACATTATTAAAAAAAATAAAGCAAAAAACCTTGCTTAAACAAGGTTCTCTGCCAACAAAGAATTATGCGGAGTTTGCACTCTCGCACTCACTAAAGTTATCATAGCAATCTTAGCTTGTTCTGTCAACCCCAGTTTTAATATTCTGCAAAATTCCCAAAGCAGTAAAAAACATGAGCATGCCGGAACCGCCATAGCTGACAAAAGGCAGGGGTATGCCGATAATCGGCAAAAGACCCAGATTCATGCCGATATTAATGAATATCTGCACGGCCAGCAAAACAGCCAGACCGGAAATGAAAAGACGGGGGAAATTAGACTGCACGCGGGAAGCAATCTTAAGCAAACGCCAGATAAACAAAGAAAATAGGGTTAATAAAACGGTTACTCCGGCCAAACCGGTTTCTTCCGCCAGGGCGGAGAAGATAAAATCAGTTTGCGGTTCCGATAAAAAGCCGTATTGAGTCTGCGACCCCTGGCCAATCCCCTGACCCAAAAGTCCGCCATTGCCAATGGCAATTTTCGCCTGCGTTTGGCTCCAGCCGATTCCTAAAGGCTCAAACTGAGGCTGGATAAAGCTGACAACTCTTTCTTTTTGATAATCTTTTAACAGAAACATCCAGCTAGAGGCAAAAACCAGCAAACCGCAGAAAGTCAAGGCCAAAAAATGGCGCAGTTTGATTCCGGAAATAAGCAAAACTCCGATCCATAAAAAAACCAAAACCATGACCGAACCCATATCCGGCTGAAAAAATATTAAAGCGGCGGGCAAGGAGATATAAAATCCGGAAAGCAAAATATGCCGGACCCGGTACATCTCCACGTGGCGCAGAGAAAAATATTTGGCTAAAAGAATTATCAAAACAAGCTTGGTAAATTCAATAGGGTCCAGGGAAACCGGCCCCACCTTATACCAGCCTTTTACTCCCCTGATTTCCGGTCCGAAAAAAAGCAAGCCGGCTAAAGCCAAAAGACAGAAAAAATAGGCGGCTAAGATTAAATAGGGATTGTTTTTAAAGCCCCGATAATCAAAAAAAGAAACCAAAAACATCAAAGATATCCCCAGACCGAAAAAAATAATCTGTTTTTGAAAATTCAAAAAATCTCCACTGCTTAAAGAGCAACTATATATTAGTAATAACCCAAAAGCAACTAAAGCAGTGGCAATAGCAATTAAAACCCAGTCTAGTTTTTGCGCCTGTCTTAAAATTTCCATTAGTCAGTCATTTTTAAAAACTCCTGTTCCGCTATTATTTTAATTCCCAATCTCTTGGCTTTGGTAAATTTGGTAGAATTAGAATCTTTATTAGCCACCACAAAATCTGTTTTTGCTGATACTGATTCAGAAACACTGCCGCCCAGCAGCCTAGCCCTGTCTTTCGCTTGAGCACGGGTTATTGAATTTAAAGAACCGGTAAAAACAAAACTTTTGCCTCTTAATTTTTGGACCGGCAAAGTCTTAGCAGGATTGATGATTTCCACGCCCTCTTTTCGCAAATCAGCAATCAATTTAATGTTCCTGGGTGTTTGAAGCCAATTATAGAGGCTGGCGGCGGTTTCCGGGCCGATATCAGGCAAACTATCCAATTCTTCTTGAGAAGCAGCGCTTAATTTCTTTATTGAGCCAAAATGATTGGCCAAGTCTACGGCTGTTTCTTCCCCAATATGACGAATGCCTAAAGCGTAAATAAAACGGGACAAGCTGATTTTTCGGCTGGCTTTAATGGCCGCAATCAGATTCCGGGCAGATTGAGCCGCAAATCTTTCTAAGGGCATTAAATCTCCCTCTCGCAAAGTAAATAAATCAACCGGATTGGATATTAAGTCTTCGGTTAAGAGCTGATTAATTACTTTCGGTCCCAGTCCGGAAATATCAAATGCTTTTTTGGAAACAAAATGATGCAAAGCTTTTTTTCTGCGGGCCGAACAATCCTTATTAATGCAGCGCCAAATCGCTTCTCCCTGAGGACGAATTAATTTTGTTCCGCAAATAGGACAATGTTGGGGCATTTTGAACTTTTTTTCCGAACCGCTTCTTAATTCAGGTAGCGCTTTCAAAACCGCCGGAATCACATCCCCGGCCCGTTCCACAATCACGGTATCGTTAATCATCACTCCCAGCCTTTTTATCTCATCTTCATTGTGGAGAGTGGCCCGGGCAATAGTCACGCCTTCTATTTTCACCGGCTTAAGGCAGGCAATCGGAGTAATGGCGCCTGTCCGGCCAACCTGAATCTTAATATCCTCAATTTTGCTGACGGCCTGGCTGCCCGAAAACTTAAAGGCTCTGGCTGCCCGAAAACTTTTACCCACTTTTCCCAGTTTTTGAAAAAGAGCATTATCATTTACGTTTACCACTATGCCGTCAATTTGATAGCCAATTTTCTTCCTCTTTTGCTCTGTTTCCTGCCAAAAATCCACTATTTCTTTAAGACTAAAACAGACTTTTCCGGCATCGGCCTTAAAACCCAAAAAAGGCAGAAGCTGATGTTCTTGCGAGTGTTTTTTCTGACCAAATTCAGTAACAATATCATAAGCTAAAAACTTTAAAGGACGGGAAGCAGCCAGCTGGGAATCAAGCTGGCGAATAGAGCCGGCCGCTAAATTGCGAGGATTGGCGTAAGCAGGCAAGTCTTTTTTCAACCTTAACTCATTAAGTTTGCTAAAATCCTTTTTGGTCATATAGACTTCTCCCCTGATTTCAATTCTTCCTTTGTTGATCAGCGCTTGGATATTCCTTTCTAAATGCCTAGTCTCTGCGGGCAAATCTTTTTCCAGTTGAAGTTTTAAAGGAATACTTTCTATTGTTTTTAAATTTTGAGTAACATCTTCTCCTATTTTTCCGTTCCCCCTGGTTGCCCCGCGAACCAGAACTCCGTTCTGATAAATCAAAGTGACAGCAAACCCGTCAACTTTAAATTCGCAGAAATAATCAAATTTGGCTATTGGAGCGAGCCGAACCAAATATTTCTGCCAGTCAATCAGCTCTTTTTCTGAAAAAACGTCCTCAATTGAAAGCATGGGAATTTTGTGCGCCACTTTTTCAAACTGCTGCTGCGGTTCTCCTCCGACTCTTTGAGTGGGAGAATCAGAAGTAATAAATTCCGGATATTCTTGCTCTAATTGGTAAAGCTCGTGTTTGAGAGAATCCAGAGCTTGGTCGGAGATTTCCTGGCGGTCAAGAACATGATATAAATAGCGGTGATAATTAATCACCTTTTTCAGCTTTTCTATCCGGTTTTTAGCCTCTGGTTTCTTCATTAATAAACCACCTTAATCGCTCTTTTGGTCCCTTTATAGGAGCCGATAGATTTTACACAATAGTTGTCAGCGTTACAGCCTGCTCCTCTGGGCGTAACAGTCACATTATATTCAGAATCTTCATTATCTTTTCCGCCGCCGCTATTGTCTAAATCAAAAAAACCGTAGTAGGTGGGCTCTGGATTATTGCGCTCAACCATTACTTTTTCTATGCCGCTGTCAGCGGCATAAAAAGACATTACCGCATGGCCTATGCTTTGATTCATCTCTATTTCATCAATCAAAATAACGGTCAACCCTAAAACTATAGATAAGTTTAAGCTTAAAATAAGAAGGGCGAAGTAAAGCGAAATTCCTTTTTGTGAGTCTGGATAATTCATATGTTATAAATCTAAGTTCCTTTGCGAAATCGTAGTTTGGATTTTTAATCGCGGAGAACCGGCAACGCTGGCAGCCTGGGCATCAAGCGCTATAACCACTCTGGGCTGAAGATTATCAGTGTTATCCGCTCCGATAAGATGAAAATCAAGGGAATTAATTGTTATATGGTCTGACATTAAAGAAGCGCCGGTGAGAAAGCCTCCTTGAGTGGCATCAGTGGATTTTTTTTCTTTCAGTTCCCCTCCGACGTCCAAATAAAATTGCTGGCATTTTCCGTAATGGTTCAAAAATACAATAGAATCGCTGGACGGATTGTTCTTGTAATTACCATTAACGCTGACACAGCCGCCGCCGGAATCTTTTTGCGCCATTCTTAAAGCCCGGCTGATATATTCCAGAGCATAACTGGCTTGCCCGGAAATTTCCTGAGTGGCTAAAACCATTTTTTGGTTGCGGATAGCTGAAACAGAAAGACTGGTAATGCTGACAATGATAATCATAAACATCGCTACTGCCACCAGCATTTCAATGAGAACGAAACCTTTGTTGTTTTTTAATGCCATATTATTATTTCCAATTATGTAATTCTTCTTCAACGGAAAGCGTCTGGTCTTCCCAATAAACTTCGACTTTAACGCTGGTGCTGGTGGTTGTCAGGCTAGTGGCAATAATTTTTCTTTTAAACTTGGTCTGATCGCCGGCATAGCGATAAAATCCATTAGCGTCAAGACGAAGGAATCTGTTTCCGTAAGCGCTCATGGTAGTGGTTTCGTTAAAATCAGCTTCGCAGCCAGCGCCGCCGCAAGTATCAAATCCGGTGTCCCAATTTACTCCCGGCACTCCCGCTTCCTGCTCCAGCCAGTTGCTGTCCCTGAGATTCCTGGTAATTTCAATTCCTTCCTGGGCAAGATAACTGGCTATTAAGCGGTCGGAAACATCTGAGCTTTGAGCAATGGTCCGGGTGATTGCTCCGTAGATTCCCACTATGCCCACTGTCAAAACAAAAACAGTGAAAATCATTTCCAGTAAAGTAAAACCTTTTGATAATTTATCTTGCCTAATCACTTTATTTCTATTCGGCCAACGTTATTAATAATAATATCTCTAGTCAAGGAAGCGTCTTCCTGGTCGACAATAATAATTTTTGCTTCTCTGCCCGTATCGTTTGTGTCAATATAGGTGATTGGGTCCGGCGGGACAAAAACAATAGTAATGGCAGTTTTTGTTTCCGGCACGCCACTGGTCGTCCTTATTATCTCTGATATCTCTATGCCGGGATCAAGGTCCACTGTCTTTAAAATCTTATCAGAACCTGGGTTCCAGTAATAAGCGGTGTCGCAATTCACAAACAACCTATATTGAGTTGTGGTGACTGCCATGTCAAAAATAATTCCGTAGCCGGTAGCGCCGGCAATACAGAGGGCGCTTTCTTTGGCTGACATGGTGCTTTCCTGAGCCCACCTTATATCCTGAGCTATTTTATAGGCATTTCTCTGCAAAGCCAAGCTTTTTTCTCCGGTATTAAAATCAAAAAGAAGCGTAAATGTTAAAATAGAGATAATAGCTATCACCACTAAAAGCTCCACTAGAATAAAACCCTTGCTGTTAGAAATATCAGCCATAACTTATTTAAATAATAAGGTTAAGTACCAGTTAAAAATCTTTTCCCCCCAGAAAATACTGATTAAAGTTCCTGTTACCAAGAATGGACCAAAAGGCACTTCTGATTTTAAGCCTTTTTTGCTCAGGATAATCAATACTACTCCCAGTATAGCACCGATTAGAAAACCTAAAAATAGGGCCACTAGAATATTAGGAAAATTCAGCAGCAAGCCCAGAAAAAGCGCCAGCTTGACATCGCCAAAACCGATCCAGCGGCCGCGGGAGACAAGAAAGATGGCCAAAAAAAAGCCGGAAGCGGCTAAGGCGCTGATAACAGCGGAATAGAAAACATCAATTGACTGAAGATTTGCGGCCAGCTGGTAAAAGAAAGTAATGATTATTGCCGGAAAAATCACTTTGTCCGGAATAACATAGTATTTAAAGTCGTAGATAAAAATAACGACCAAGAAGCTGAAAGCGACCAGCAGGAAATAGGAGTGCTGCATTATGGCCAGCAGAAATAAAATCCCCGTGGCCAATTCAGCCAGAAAATACTGCCAGGAAATCGGCTTTTGACAATAGCGGCATTTTGCTTTTAAAAGCAAAAAACTGAACAAAGGAATCAAGTCCTGCCAGGATAAGGAATGCTGGCAATAAGGGCAATGGGATCTTTTAACCAAAAAATCCTCTTTGTTGTGCAGGCGACAAACCAGACAATTTAAAAAACTGCCCATTATTGTTCCCAGGACAAAAAATATTAGGTAGAGGAATAATTCTGTCATTTTTAAATTATAACAAAAAAGCCTCCCTTTCTCAAGAAAGGAAAGCTTTTATAACAAACAAAACTCTTAGTCGCAAAGTGTTGTAGCACCAGCAACGCAACTAGTAGCACTGTTGGAAACTGACTTCAAAGTGCTATCCACGCAATAATGGTCCCCTGAATTTAGAGTAACCTCAACGCAATACGCTGATGCGCTATTAGCACAGAACGCACTACCTGGTACCTGATTATCAATATCGGCTATTAAAGCAATCACATCAGCGTCCGCGCAAACACCGGCATAGCTGCTGTTCCCGCTCTCTAATTCAATAATTTGCGCTTCACTGCGGATTTGATTCATATCAGCGGCAACTCTTCCGTCTTTGGCTGTGTTTCTGGCTCCGGCCAAAGATACCAGAACGATACCGGCTAAAATACCGATAATAGCGATAACCACTAACAATTCAATTAAAGTAAAACCTTTTGATTTAGTTTTTAAAGTTTTCATTTTAAGATAAGATTCAAATAATTATTCGTCTTTTCGACCTTTAACATTTTTACTCTTCTATTATAGCATGTTTCCGGAAACAAGCTGTGGAAAACTTATCCGGCCATTCCGCCGATCTGGTAAAGAGGAATATAGACGGAAATAACCAAAATACCTACCGCTCCTCCCAGAAAAACAATTAAAATCGGTTCAATAACGCTTAACAGCCCGTCCATAAAAGCGTCAATCTCCGCTTTATAGAAATCCACGATTTTCATTAAAGTGGTGTCCATGGTTCCTGTTTCCTCTCCCACTTTCATCATCTGGGCAAAAAGAGGAGAAATAAAATCAGGATACTCCTCCAAAACAGAGCTTATGCTCTTTCCTTTGACCACGTTGTCTTTGGTGGCTAAAATAATCCCTTTATAAAGAGAATTATCAATAACCTCCGCCGCCACATCCAAGGCTCGGGCGATAGGTATTCCGGCGACAATCAAAGTGGAAAGATTCTCGGCAAACCGGGAAAGATAAACGCTTTTTAAAAAATCTTTCATCAAAGGAACCCGCAAGAGAAAGGCGTCAATAGCTTCCCGCCCTTCTTTTGTTTTCGCGTATTTAATCATCGCTACGGCAGAACCGACAAAAGTAAGTATTATCGCCCACCACCAAGCTTTCATAAAATCAGAGATAGACATCATTACCTTGGTCAGGGGCGGCAATTCCACTTCCGATTCTGTTAATACTTGAGCTAATTGAGGAAAAATATAGATCATCATCACGAAAAATATCACCACAAAAACAAACAAAATAAAAGAAGGATAAATCAGGGCCGTTTTCATTTTCAGATTAAGCTGGTACTCCCTTTCTAAATGGTCAGCCACTCTATTCAAGACGCTGGAAAGCTTGCCGGTAACTTCTCCTGATTTAACCATGTTCACATAAAAAGTGGAAAAAACTTTCGGATAAAGCGCAAAAGCTTGAGAAAGAGGAGTTCCGCTTTCCACTTCTTCGGCAATTTTAATAATTTTTTCTTGAAAGGTTTCTTTGGTCACTGACCTGGCTAAAGTCCTCAAGGCTTGAGCCGGAAGAATTTTAGATTCTATCATGATAGACAACTGACGGGAAAACATTACTATATCCTTTTGGGAAATGCCTCCCAAAATGCCAATATTTTTAAATATTAAAGAAGGATCTTCTTCTTTTTCCAAAAAAGTAATAAAAAGCTTGTGCTCTTGCAGCACTTCTAAAGCGGCTTTTTCGGAAGAAGCCTCCACTATTCCCGCTTGTTCTTCGCCCTCTTTTGTCCTTGCTTGATAATTAAACTTCATATTATCTGATTAATCTTCCTAATTCGGCCGGAGTTGCCGAGCAGCTAAGCGCTTTTTCCAAAGAAATTTCTTTGGCTCTGACAAGATTAGCCAGCGCTTTGTTTAAAGAAATCATCCCCTGTTCTGATGATGTCTGAATTATTAAAGGCAATTCATAAATCTTGTTTTCCCTGATTAAATTGGCAACGGCCGTGGTGCGCAGCAATATTTCGCAAACCGGGATTAAGCCTCCCTTGATCCTGGGAACTAATCTTTGAGCAATAATTCCCAGCAAAGAACCGGCTAATTGGGCTCTTATCTGCCCCTGCTGTTCTGAAGGGAAAGTATCCACAATTCGGTGAATAGTCTGAGCGGCTGAATTGGTGTGCAGGGTGGCAAAAACCAGATGGCCGGTTTCGGCGGCAGTAATAGCGGTGCCAATAGTCTCCGGGTCTCTCATTTCTCCTATCATGATCACATTCGGGTCTTGGCGGAAAGTAGCCTTTAAAGCGGAAGAGAAAGTGGCTGTATCCTGATAAACTTCCCTTTGGTCAATAATAGAGCGATCATCTTCAAAAACATATTCGATCGGATCCTCAATAGTGATTATGCGTTCTGCCCGAGCGTGATTTATTTCGTCAATCATGGCGGCCAAAGTAGTAGATTTCCCCTGGCCGGAAGGACCGGTAACCAGAACAAATCCCTGGCGATGGCGGGTAAATTCGTGCAAGGTGGGCGGAAGATTTAATTCTTCAATGGTCGGCACTTTGGATGGTATTAAACGGAGCGCAATACTTAAATTTCCTTTCTGAAAATAGATATTCACCCTGAACCTGGCTTGATTGACTTGGTTGTCAAAATAATAAGAAAAATCAAGCTCCTTTATTCTAAGCAATTTTTCTTGCTGCTCTTCGTTCATTAGAGCAAAGGCGAATCCTCTGGCTATCTCAGAGTCAGTTTTTTTCTCTTTGACTAAAGGCACTAACCGGCCGCCTATTCTCAGAACCGGAGGGTGGCCAACCGAAATATGCAAATCAGAAGCTTTTTCCTGCATAGTAAAACTAAGCAGCTCTTTTAGTTTTTCTTTATAATTATTGCTCATTTTCTTTTAATATTTTTTTAATTTCTCTAACCACCATGCTTGGCGTATAGTGCGCTTTGATAAGGTATTTGACTGCTCCTAATTTTAATCCCTTTTCCACATCGTCTCTCTGCCCTAGGTTAGAAAGAATAATTACCGGAACATCTTTGAGCTCTTCGCCTTCTTTTATTTTTTTCAAAATTACCCAGCCGTCAATGCTGGGCAAAACAATGTCCAAAATTAAAAGATCCGGTTTCTTCTCTTCCGCTCTTTCAAAAACCTCTTCATTGTTTTTAGCCACCGAAACACCAAAACCAACCTCCTTTAATTTGGTGCCGTAAATATCTATTAAAAAAGGATCGTCTTCAATAAGTAAAATAGATTTCATAATTATTATTTTTCTTCAGCTACTCTTAATATTTCTTCCACCGAGGTTAGACCAGATAAAACCTTTAAGATGCCGTCCTGTTTCATAGTGGTCATCCCCTGACTTCTAGCTTCCGCTAAAATGCCCGCTTCTGACAAATCTTGGGAAATAAGAGTTGCCAAGCGGTCGGTCATTTCTAAAACTTCGTAGATTCCCAGCCTGCCTATTATCCCTTTAAAATTGCATTTTTTGCAGCCTTTCGCTCGATAAATGCGGATATCGCCGGGGCTGGCGGGCAAATTAGGAATTTCTTTTTTAGTGATTGAGGGCAAGGATTTAATCTCTTTCCAAATTAAGTCCATCACTTCTTTCTCCGGTTTTACTTTCTTTTTGCATTCAGAACATAAAGACCTTACCAGCCTTTGAGCGATAACCACGCTTAAGGTCGGGGCGATTAAAAACTTTTTCACTTCCATATCAATAAGCCGGGGAATAACTCCTATCGCGCTGGTGGTATGCAGGGTGGAAAGAACCAAATGTCCGGTTAAGGCGGCGTGGATAGCCAAAGCGGCTGATTCTTCATCTCTAATCTCTCCCACCATGATAATATCCGGATCCTGCCGCACTAAAGACCTCAGTCCCTGGGAAAAAGTATAGCCGATTTCCGGCTTTATTTGGGATTGGTTAACTCCGTTTATATAGTATTCCACCGGATCTTCCAAGGTGGCAATGTTCACTCCTTCTTTGTTCAAGATGCGCAAAATAGTATATAGAGTGGTGCTCTTGCCACAACCGGTGGGACCGGTGGCCAGAATTAGACCGCAAGGTTTTTTGACAACTTTTTCCAATACTCTAAGATCTCTCCCGGTAAACCCCAGACTGGCAAAATCTTTTAGGCCCTCTTCCGGATTAAGCACCCTGATAGCCACTTTTTCCCCTAAAGTGGTGGGGAAAGTGGAGATTCTGAAATCAATGGTTTTATCACCCGACTGAGTGGAAAAACGACCGTCCTGAGGAACTCTTGTTTCGTCAATTCTGAGATTGGAAATAATTTTAAGCCGGGCCACCACTGCCGGCTGGATTCGCAGCGGCAATAGAATGCTGGAATGCAAAATGCCGTCCAGTCTGAATCTGACTCTTAATTTATCCCTGGTCGGTTCTATGTGGATATCAGAAGCTTTCCCCTCAACCGCATGCTTTAAAATTACGGCCACCACTTTAATAATCGGAGCATCTTCCACTAATCTTTCCAGCTCAACCGCTTTAGCGGGCGAAGCCTCTACTTTGAGTTCATCTTCCAGCTCAACCAGGGCTCTTTTCACTTCTCCTTTTAAAGTGCGATACTGTTTTAAAAGCTTGTCAAAATCGCCCAAAGTAATTAAAGCAATCTTATAGGAAAATTTATTCTGACGCGCCAAAAATTTCAAAGCTTCCTTAGCCTTGATATTTTCCGGATAGACCATCCCCACTTCCAATACTTTTCCTTCCATGGCCAAAGCAATTATCTTATAATACTTAGCTGATTCTTCAGGAATAAATTCCAGGATTTTTAAAGGAATCTCTTTATAGGCAACCTCTTTCAAAGGAATTTTTGTAATCTCGCTTTTCAGGCCAAATAAAAAATTCTCGGAAACAATTTTTCTCTCTATAATTGCTTCTTCTTCTGTTTTTCCGGAAGACCTGGCCTCGGTCTCCAAAGAATCAGCCTGTTTTTTGTCTATTATTTTCTTTTTAAGTAATTGTTTTATTAAAATCATGCTTAATATGGCATAAAAGGATTTCTCCGGCCGGTTTCTATGTCTTCAAAACTAATATCAAGCAATCCCATTTCCGCCAGCAGACGCCTTGCTTCTTCTTCAGAAGCAGCGATTATAGTGCCGGTTACTTCTCCTTCCTCTGTCGTTGCGGTATATTCATATTCCAATCCGATCAGATCAAAAGACTTAAGAAGCGCTAAAATAGGAGAATTTAAAAGATTGAAATCTATATTGATTCTGGGAATCAATTTTACTTGCTCAAAAGAAATCTGTTCAGTTTTGGGTTTGTCAAAAAAGTTCTTATAATTCACAACCACTATCAAAATAATCAACACCACCAACACTATAACCAGTTTTCTTTGTTTTTTCTTTTCTTTTAAAATAGTAAGAGCCATAGTTCTAATAAGAATGAGTTTTTAAATTTAAAGCAAACGAATAACCACCTTCTCCTCCGGCAGAATAGGAAAAGGAAATATTTTTCACCTCTATTAAACGAGCGGATTCTTCCAAATCAGTCAAAAAAGCCTTGAACAATTCATAAGAACCAGCAACCGTAAGGCTAATCTCTATTTCTTGAATAGTTTTTCCCGATGACGTTTTTTCTTCTCCCATAGAAGATTCTCCCTCTCCCATGGAAAACTCTCCTTCTTCCGCATTGGTCATGACGGACATGGTTTCTTCTCTATCAAAAGAAGAAACAAAATTAGTGCTTAAGCCGCTCAGCGACAAAGTGTTTTTTCCAACTGTTTTCTTAATAAAAGCCAACAAGGTTGGTACAGAGGGATCATCAGGCAGAGCAGTATCAATTTTTGCCAATTCCTCCTGGTATTTTTCCAATTTCTCTAAAGCATCATTAACTTCGGCAAAGCGCTCTTCTATGTTCTTCAGTTCTTTTTCTTTTAATTCTATCTCCGCCTTTTTTTCTTCAAAAGCCTGGTATTTGGGATACACCAAAAGAATGCCGACAACAACGGAAAGCAGAATGGTAATAATAATGAAAATAAAGCGATTCATAAATTTATTTCATCTTCATCGGGACTATAAAAAAAAGTCTGCGGATAAAAAGTAAGGCCTAAATTAAAATTAATTCGTTCGTTTTGCCCCATTTGAATATTTGACAAGTCAATTTCTTTAATTAGGCTATGATTTTTTAAAACAAGCATTTGCTGTCCTAAAGTTTCAAAACTATCTGTTTCACCGTTAAGATTTACTGAAGAATCAGTAATACTCAAACTAATAGAGGAAAACCAAACCCGAGGGTGGCACCATTTTTCAAACTCGGCAAAAAAGGTGGAAATAAACTTATGGTCATCGAGCAGTTTGGAAAAATCTTTAATCTGGTCCTGTATTTCCACGACTTCCTGCTTTTTTAATTTTTGCTCCTTATTTTCCGCCTGTTCTATATCCATCTGAAGACTAATCACTTTTTTGGAATAATCGACAAGAAAATGATCAAAAACAAAATAGCTGGCCACTGAAGCCAAAAACAGAACCAAAGAAAAATAGAACAATATGGTTATCCATAAGGCCTTGTTTGTTGTTTTTATCTTTTGGGGAGTAATTTGAATTGCCATGCTACTATAATAATATAACGAAAAAAATTAGGATGCAAGTATTTAATTTAATCCTCTTAAGGCCATGCCCACAGCTATGGCGTAAGAAGGGCCCATCTCTTCCAGAAACTGCTCAAGAATCGGAGGATAATAAAGACTGGCAAAAGGATTCCCAATGATTACTTTTTTCCGGGCTTCATCTTTCTTCAAGTCGGAATTAAGCCTTACTGAAAAATAGCTTTTTAAGCCGGGAAGTTTGGCCGCCCCGCCGGCTAAAATAACTTTTTCTATTTTTTTCTCTTCTGTCCGGTAAGTAAAATTAAAAATCTTCTCCACTTCAACTAAAATTAAGTCAATTAGGGGATAGAGAATTTTGTCTATTTTTTCCGCTGAGCCGGGCAATAGTCCATGCTCTTGCTTAAGAGCTTCCGCTTTGGTGTAATCAACATTTAAAGATTTGGCTATTTGCTGAGTAAAATCATTTCCGGAAATATCAAAACTATGGCTTAATTTCAAAATCCCTCTGTCAACAATGCTGATGGTGGTGCTGCGGGAGCCAATATCCACCAAGCAGACTGTGTTTTTTTCTTCAGCGGCCAAAGACCTTACTAAACCGAATACTTCCGCTTCCAAGGCGAAAAGATCCAAGCCGCAAAGAGCGGCAATATTCTTGTACTGCCTAACAACATCATTGGGCACGGCGACTAACAATATCTTAATCTTATTCTCCTTGTCTGAAAGGCTGCCTTCGGTTATCTGCCAATCCAAAGAAACTTCCGAAACAGGCAAGGGAATATAGCGGCGGGCTTCAAATTCAATTGCCCTGGGAAGCTCTTCTTCGCTGACTGGAGGAAGTTCAAAAGAAGTATAAAAAGTGGAAAAATCAGGAATAGACAAAACTACCTTTTTAGTCTTTATTTTTGCTTCTTCTATGATCGCTTTAATCCCCCGAGCAACATCTTTTTCAGACAATAATAAAGTGTTTTTTTCAAAAGTCCTGAAAGACGCTTCATAAATATTGGCCGCGTTTAATTCGCCATAATTCACTAATCTTTTCTTTTTCCCCCAGCAAGAAATTTCAACAACTTTAACTGAAGAAGTGCCGATATCTATTCCTAAAAATCTTTTAGAAAGACCTTTAAAAGGAGTCCACATCATAAAATTTAACCTGTTTTGTTATTTTGTTTTATTATACAATAAAAACTGAAAACAACAATCAAAAAATATGTTAAAAAAAACAAAAGAATTTATCCTGAATCTTCTTTTCCCCCGCTTCTGTCTGGTTTGCGGGCAAGAAGGAAGCTACCTCTGCCCGGACTGTGTTTCTTGTTTGGAAATTTCAGAATATCAATATTGTCTTTGTCAAAAGCCGCGCCCATGCGAAAAGTGTTCCCGCTGTCTGAATAAAAAACTGGACAAACTTTATTGCGCTGTTTCTCTGGAAAACAGGCTTTGTCAAAAGTTAATCCGTCAGTTCAAACAGCAGCCTTTTATCAAAGAATTGGCAAAACCTTTAACCT
>JAUVEE010000051.1 GCA_030594935.1 bacterium | reverse complement strand
GGGAATGCCTTTCCTTTCTTTGTCCTTGGATGAGCAAGTGGCGGAAGCGGGCGTCAGCACCAGAATTGAAGCTTTTGTGGACGTGGTTAATAACCATTATTTCAGGAAAAAGGGGAAAAATTGATTTGACAAAAATATTCCAAAGGAATATAATTTTTCATTGAAGGCTCTAAGTAAAATTAGAGGGATATTTTTTTAAAAGCTAACGAAGTTGTATGGAGATAGACGAAATTTCATTTTCCGCTCACAAAATGTTTGAAATCGCAGGTTTTCCGGTTACTAACACTTTCTTGATGACTTTGTTGGTGGGAGGCCTTATTTTAGTTTTGTTTTGTTCAGGAGCGAAAAAAGCCAGTCTTTTGCCCAAAAATTTGCAGAATTTTACTGAATTGATTTTGGAAAGCATTCTTGGCTATATAGACAATATTACCGGGGACAGGGAGAAGACAAAAGAAATATTTCCTTTGGCCGCCACCCTGTTTATCTTGATCCTTTGTTCTAATCTTTTGGAGTTGGTGCCCGGTTTGGGAGTATTTGAAGTTTTGCGTTCTCCCAGTTCTGATCTTAATTTTACTTTAGGCTTGGGATTTGCTTCTATGATAACTGTTCACTTTTTTGCCGTCAGAAGGTTAGGAGTGTTTTCTTATTTGAAAAAATATGTTAGCAAGAATCCGGTTATGGGTTTTGTGGGAGCACTGGAAGCGGTCGGGGAAGTAGTTAAAGCTTTTTCTTTAGCTATCAGGCTTTTTGGAAATCTTTTTGCCGGAGAAGTTCTGTTATTGGTAACTTCTTTGCTCTTTTCCTATTTTCTTTCCATTCCATTTTTGTTTTTAGAGATTTTAGTCGGTTTTATTCAGGCTTTGATTTTTTCCAGTTTGATAATCATTTTTTACAGCACGGCCATTCAAGCTTCACATTAGTTAAAAGTCGAAGAATATTAAATTTAAAAATAAATTAAAAATATGGACGCAGCAACAATTAATAATATAGCGGCTGGAGTTACTATCGCCGTAGGAGTAATGCTTCCAGCTCTTTCTATTGGAAGAATAGGAGGAGAAGCGGCAAAGGCAATCGGCAGAAATCCGGAAGCGGCTTCTAAAATCCAGACTTCAATGATTTTAGCCATCGCTTTTGCTGAAGCAACAGCTATTTACGTTTTAGTCATCGCCATCTTGGTTAAGTTTATTTAGTTTATTGTGCCCGCGCAGCGGGCATAAAGTATTTTTATGCAGGAAGCAGGAATTTTAGAAAATTTAGGCATTGATTGGAAAATTCTGTTAGGCCAAATAATTAATTTTTTGGTTGTCTTGTTTATTTTGAAAAAGTTTGCTTACAAGCCTTTTTTAGATGTTTTAGGCAAGAGAAAAACAAAGATTGCCGAAGGAATTAAGAATTCAGAAGAGGCGGAAAAGATGATTAAAACGGTAAGCAGCCAAAGGGATAAAGTTTTGAACAATGCCCAGAAGAAAGCATCGCAGATACTGAAAGAGAACGAAGCCAGAGCCAAAGAGAAAGCGGATCAGATTATTAATGAAGGCAAAAACCAGAAAGGAGAAATTTTAGCGGCGGCGCAACAGCAAGGAGAAGTGGAAGTAAGGAAGATGCAGGAAAAACAAAACGAGAAAATAATGGACATTAGCTTGGGTTTGGCAGAAAAGATTTTAAAGGAAAAAATTGACAAGGAGAAAGACAAAGAAACCATCAATGATTTTTTAGTCAATCTTGAAGGAAAAAATGAAAGCTAAAAAAATAGGCAAAGCTTTGTTTTTGGCTGTTCAGGGCAAAAACGAACAGGAGAAGCAGAGAATAGTGAAAAATCTGGCAGAAATCTTGGCCAAGAAAAAAAGAACCTATCTTCTTGAGCAAATTTTGCGAGAATTTCAAAAACATTCCCGAGAAAACGAAGTTGTTTTAACTTTGTCTCGGGAGATAGAGCCAGAATTGCTGGAAAAGATAAAGAATGACCTGAGGAAAGTTTTGGGCAGCAAATGCACATTCAAGATGGAGACCAAGGAAAGTATTGTCAGCGGCTTTAAAGCCAAAAGTAATAATTATTTAGTAGACGCTTCCATTAAAGGGCTTTTAGAAAAATTAAGGCTCAAAAACGCAAGTTAATTTATTATGGACACTATAGACTATCTTAAAAAAGAAATAGAGGGCTTGGAATTAAAATCCCAACAAGAAGAAATCGGAGAGGTCATTGAAGTCAGAGACGGCACAGCCAGAATTTCCGGCTTAAGCAATGTGGAAAGTTTTGAGATTATAAGATTTGAGTCTGCCGCCAAAGAGCCGGTGTACGGCTTGGTCTTAAGCTTGGAAGAATATGAAATCGGCAGTGTTGTTTTGGGCGATTCCGACGTGATAAAAGAAGGGGATGTTGTTAAAAGAACCAATAAAGTTCTTTCCTGTCCGGTGGGGGAAAAATTAATAGGCCGAGTAGTTGATCCTTTGGGAAAACCATTGGACGGCAAAGGCAAAATAGAGGAAGAGAAATTTAATCCTCTGGAAAAGATTGGGCCTTCGGTAATATCCCGAAAGCCGGTTGACACTCCCATTCATACCGGAATCAAGATTGTTGACGCCTTGGTTCCCATCGGCCGGGGTCAGAGAGAACTGATTTTAGGGGACAGAATCACCCAAAAGACATCTTTGGTTATTGATACTATTTTAAATCAAAAAAAAGAGCCGAACAGGCCTATTTGCATTTACGTGGCCATTGGCAAAAGAAGGGCGGAATTGGCTCGAATTTTAGATACTTTGAAAAAACAGGGAGCGATGGAATACACTATTGTGGTTTCAGCCACTGCCAGCGATCCGGCTTCCTTCTTATTTCTAGCTCCCTATGCCGGAGCCGCTTTAGGAGAATATTTTATGGAAAAAGGACAGGACGCTTTAGTAATTTTTGACGATTTGACCAAACATGCCTGGGCTTGGCGGCAAATATCGTTAATTTTAAGAAGATCTCCGGGCAGAGAAGCTTATCCGGGAGATGTCTTTTATCTGCATTCCCGGTTATTGGAAAGGGCGGCAAACTTAAAAGAAGGAGGCTCTTTAACGGCTTTGCCGATTATTGAAACTCAAGCCGGAGACCTGACCGCCTATATTCCCACTAACGTGATTTCCATCACAGACGGCCAGATTTATATGGACACTTCCTTATATTTAAAGGGCCAGCGTCCGGAAATGAACATCGGACTTTCAGTGTCCCGGGTTGGTTCTGCCGCCCAGACCAAAGCGATGAAAAAAGTAGCTTCCACTTTAAAGTTGGAATTAGCCCAATTCCAGGAACTGGAAAGCTTCTTGGAATTCGCTGACGAAGTGGATGCCGAAACCAGGGCTAAGATTGAACGAGGAAGGAGAATGAAAGAAATTTTAAAGCAGGATTATCTAGCTCCTATTTCTTTTGAAAAACAAGTGGCGATTATTCATATCGGTGAACGGAGCTTTTTCAACGATATTAAAGTGGAAGATGTCAGAAAGTTTGAAGCGGAATTACTGGAAACCATCGAAGCCCAAAAACCGGAAATATTCACTAAAATTAAAGAGCAGAAGGAAATAGACGATAATATAAAAACAGAGCTGGAAAAAATAGCCAGGCAAGTTTTAAGAAATTATGTTTCTGAAGGAAATTAAACAAAAAATAAATTCCACCCAGAGAATTTCCCAAGTAACCAAAGCTTTGGAGCTGGTTTCAGCGGTGAAGATGAAAAAGGCGCAAACAGTTGCTTTGAACTCCCGGCCTTTTGCCCGCATAGTGGTTGGAGCCCTAAAAAGACTGCACGAGCATCAAGAAGAATATTTAGAGAAAAAATCTTTTTATTTCCGTCAAAGAAAAATTAAGAAAATCCTGGTGGCAGTAGTTAGTTCAGACAAAGGCTTTTGCGGAGCTTTTAACCAGAATATTCTAAAATTTGCCGAAAAGGAAATAAAAAAAATGCAGGCAGAAAATGAAGTTGAAATCATGGCCGTTGGAAAGAAAGCAATAACTTTTTTCAAAAGGAAGGGCTATAATGTAAAAGTGGAATTTACCGGTATTGGCGATTACGGAAAGCTGGTTGAAGTCAGACCGATTGCCCGCCTTTTTCTGCGCTATTTTCAAGAAGACGAGTATCAAAAGATTTGCCTTTTTTACACTCATTTTTATTCCACCCTTTCCCAAAAACCGAAGAAGATTCAGATTTTGCCGTCAGTATCCGAAGTTTTTGAAGAGCTCCTAGAAGAAAGGGCCGGGGAAATGGACAGTAATAGAAAATTTGATTATATTTTTGAGCCTTCGGCAGCTGAAGTTTTTGATAATTTAATTCCGCAATTGATAGAATTTGAAATCCACCAGACCGTTTTAGAAGCTAATGCTTCGGAACATTCAGCGCGAATGATGGCCATGAAGAACGCCTCGCAAAATGCCGGCGAAGTAATAAAGGAATTAACTTTAGATTATAACAAGGTCAGACAAAACCAAATTACTTCTGAAATTTCCGAGATAAGTTCAGCCAAA
>JAUVEE010000042.1 GCA_030594935.1 bacterium | reverse complement strand
GAGGTTTACACTCGGGTAGTGGGTTATCTTCGCCCCGTGGCTCAATTTAATGCCGGCAAACAGCAGGAATTCAAAGAGAGAAAGGAGTTTAAAATATCTTAAATATGTTGATCACCGGTTTACAAAAACTGACTTTGATAGATTATCCGAACAAAGTTGCTTGCACTATTTTCACGATTGGTTGCAATTTTCGTTGTCCTTTCTGTTACAGCGGAGAACTGGTTTTGCCGGAGAAAATTGCCAAACAGGAAAGAATCTCTGAAGCAGATACCTTGGAATTTTTAAAAGAAAGACAGGGACTATTGGATGGCTGCGTTATTTGCGGAGGAGAGCCGACTTTTCACCAAGATCTGCCTGAATTTATTGCCAAGATTAAAAAGCTGGGATATGCGGTGAAGCTTGACACTAACGGGTCTAATCCCAAAATGCTGAAAGATCTGATTAAGGCTAAGCTGTTGGATTATGTGGCCATGGATATTAAGTCTTCCCAGGAGAAATATTCCTTTTATTCAGGCGGAAAAGCTAATTTGTCGGACATTAAAGCCAGCGTTGTTCAATTGAAAAAAAATGAAGTTCCTTTTGAATTCAGGACTACTATGGCGCCCGGAATAGCAAAAGAGGATATAATAGCGGCCGCCGAATGGATCGGCGGGCCAAAAGTTGATTATTTTCTTCAGGAATTCAGCGGAGAAAAAGAAGTCATAAACCCGAAAATTTTAAAGCTGTTAACTCTTAAAAAAGAGGAGATCCAGCAGCTGGTTGAGGTTATAAAAATAAAATTTAAAAAGTGTGAATTAAGATAATGTTTCATTTAGCAAAAATTATTGCCACTATCGGGCCTGCCTGCCAGCAGGAGGGGGAAATAAAAAGATTAATCTTGCAAGGAGTAAATGTTTTCAGGTTTAACCTTAAGCACAACAACTTGGATTGGCATGCGGCTGAGGTTAAAATCGTCAGAAGAGTAGCTAAGCGCTTAAATAGGCCGGTGGGCATACTTCTTGATTTGGAAGGAGGGGAATTGAGAATAGGAAGATTCGGCAGCAAAAATTTTAAAAAAGGGGAAACAATGCTTTTTGCCCGAAACGATAAAAAAAGCAATTGCCAGGTTATTCCCTTTCCTAAAATAAAGGCGCTGCTTTGCTTGTCAGTCGGCCAGAAGATTCTAATAGATGACGGCCGGCACGAATTTAAAATAAGCAGAATAGACAAAGCGAAAAAGGAAATATACGCCAAAGTGATAATCGGAGGGATAATAAAAGAAAGAAAATCAATAAATATACCAAATTCAGGATTTAAGTCATCAATCAATATTCAAGACGACTTGGAGGCGCTGGAACTTTGCGCTCGGCTGAAAATAGATTTTCTGGCCATCTCTTTCGTTAAAGAAAAAAATGATGTTTTAGCTTATAAGAAGTTTTTTGCAGAGAAAAAATTCAAGCCTTGGATTATTTCCAAAATAGAGACCAAAGAAGCTATCGCTGATTTCAACGATATCTTAAAAGAATCCGACGGGATAATGATTGCTCGGGGAGATTTGGGAGTGGAGCTTCCTTTTGAGCAAGTGCCTTTATTGCAGAAAATGCTCATCAATAAATCTCTTATAGCCGGCAAGCCGATAATAACCGCGACTCATATGCTGGAATCAATGATAGAGAATCCTCAAGCCACCCGGGCGGAAATTTCGGACATAGCCAATGCCCTATATGATCTAAGCGATTGCCTAATGCTTTCCGGAGAAACGGCTTACGGAAAGCATCCCGGATTGTCGGTTTCCACAATGAGAAAAGTGGCGAATTTCATGGAAAAGCAAAGGCCGAACAAGCCAGAGCTTGATTATGAAATAAAAACTCAGACCGAAGCCATCTGCTACAGCGCCTACGCCCTTTATAGAAGCGAATTTTGCCAAAAAAGGAATATCAAGGCGTTTGTCGTGCTTTCCAAAACAGGCAAAACAAGCAGAGTGCTTTCCCGCTTCCGGCCTTATCTGCCCATTTTTACCATCACCGATAACGAATCTTTAGTGGATAAACTGACAATTCTTTTCGGAGTTCATCCTTTTTATTTAAATTTGGGCGGAATTTACAAGCAAAAAGGAGTGAAAGAGATCAAGGGTATTTTGAATTTTCTTAAAAAGAATACTTCTTTAAAACCAGGGGATAAAGTTATTTTTGTCTGGGGGGAGGACTGGGGAACGCCGGGGAAGACGAGCGTTATGAGAGTTCAGGAAGTGGTATGATACCTTCCCGAATTTTTTTATTCCTTTGTCTTTCTTTCATAGCCGGAATTTTTCTGGCTTCTTTTTTTAATTTCAGCCAGATTGTTATTCTGGCTTTGGCTCTTTTCCCGCTTATTTTGATTGTTGTTTTTTGGCGCCGGCAAAAAATAGCGATTTTCGCTTGCTGTTTTTTATTTTTACTGGCCGGCTTATACCGGCTGCAAACGGCAGCAAAAGAATGGCCCTTGCCCCAAAAGGTGGATCTAACGGTTCAGGTTGTTGCCGAACCAATTGTCAGAGAAAATTATACCAACTTGGTGGTTTCCAGCTCTAAGGGGAAAATCTTGTTAAACGTCGGTTGTTATCCGGAATATCAGTATGGCGACAAGCTGGCTATCAGCGGCCAGCTGGAAGTTCCTGCGGAATTTGAAGGTTTTAATTATAAGAACTATTTGCTTAAAGACGGCATTTATTCAGTAATGTATAATCCTCAGATTAAATTGCTGGACAAAAGCAAAGATTTTAAACTTTATGCTGAAATTTTAAAGTTTAAGCAGAAACTAAAAGAATCAATCCGACAAAACTTGCCGCCTCCTTACTCTGCGCTTCTAGGAGCAATAATTTTAGGGGACAAGAGCCAGTTTTCCGAGGAGCTTAAGAATAAATTGAACATTACCGGTTTGCGCCACATTACCTGCATTTCCGGAATGCACATTATTATTCTTTCGGGAATTTTAATGGAATTGGGAATAATTTTCGGGCTTTGGCGCGGCCAGGCGTTCTATTTTACTCTTGGCTTATTGGTTATTTATATAGTTATGATCGGCGTGCCTCCTTCGGCAGTCCGGGCCGGCATCATGGCCGGCTTGCTGCTTTTCGCCCAAAAGATTGGCCGTTTTCGCACCGCTCCCCGAGCCTTGGTTTTAGCCGCCGTCTTAATGCTGGCAATTAATCCTTTTTTATTGAAGAACGATGTTGGCTTCCAGCTGTCTTTTTTGGCTACCTTGGGCATAATTTATTTTTTGCCTTTCTTTCAAAACTGGCTGAAATGGCTGCCTTTTAAAAACATTATTTCCTTGACCTTGGCCGCCCAGGTATTCACCTTGCCTCTTTTAATCTATAATTTCGGCTATATCTCTTTGGTCGCTCCCTTGACCAACTTATTAGTCGTTCCTTTGCTTCCCTTAATTATGATTTTAGGATTTCTTTTTGTTTTGAGCGGGCTTGTTTATCAACCCCTGGCTTGGCTTCTGTCTTTGCCTTTGCAGCTCTTATTAGCTTATTTGGTAAAAATAATTGATTGTTTCGCCTGGCTTCCTTTTGCTTCTCTTCAGCTCAAAATATCCTGGGTTTTAATTTTAATTCTCTATTTATTTTTAGGCTGGCTTGTTTATTATTTAAACAAAAGAGAGAAATTAAAATTTTTAGACTATTGATTTTAAAAAAGCTATAATAAGAGCATGAAGTTTCCTAAAGGTTTTATTTGGGGTTCAGCCACCTCAGCCTATCAAGTAGAGGGAGGAATTGAAAACAGCGACTGGTCAGTAGACTTTCCCGCAGGCAAAGCTTGCGATCACTATAATCGTTATGAAAAGGATTTTAATTTGCTTCAAGAGTTGAATCAAAACGCTTATCGCTTTTCCTTAGAGTGGTCGCGGATTGAACCGCAGAAAAGCTGTTTTAATGAAACGGAGATTGAACATTATCGTAAAGTTTTGCAAAGCTTGAAATCCCGCAACATTAAAACAATGGTGACTCTGCACCATTTTACCACTCCTTACTGGCTTAGTTGGTCAGACCCTTCTTCTGTTTTTTATTTTTCCCGGTTTGCCCGGGAGGTTTTCAAAGAGTATCATAATTTGGTTGATTATTGGATTGTTATTAACGAACCTTTGGTTTATGCTTCTCAAAGTTATTATCAAGGAGCTTGGCCGCCAAAGAGAAAAAGCCTTTTTTCTTTTTTAAAAGTTGTTAATAATCAAATTGCCGCTTCTAAAAAAGTTTATCAAGAATTCCATCAGCTAAAAAAAGACGCCCAAGTGGGGATTGCCAAGAATAATGTTTTTTTTGAGCCTGACAAATCTTCTTTTGATAAATTCAGCGCTTCTCTGGCTCGTTATTTTTGGAATGATTATTTTCTAAATAAAATAAAGAACCATTTGGATTTTATCGGCCTTAATTATTATTTTCACAGCAGGATTAAATTTCCCTGTTCTTTGCGGAATGAAAATAAAATTATTTCCGATCTGGGCTGGGAGATTTATCCCCAGGGAATTTATCATGTTTTGCAAGAGCTGAAAAAATATAATCTGCCGCTGTTTGTCACTGAAAACGGTTTGGCTGATGAAGAAGACAGGCAGAGGGAAGAATTTATCAGAGAGCATCTTTACTGGGTTGGCAGAGCGATTGAAGAAGGAGTGGATATCCGCGGTTATTTTCACTGGTCGTTAATGGATAATTTTGAATGGGCTGAAGGATTTAAGCCCAGATTCGGCTTGATTGAAGTTGACTATCGAACTCTAGAACGCCGGATTCGTCCCAGCGCTTATTATTACGCTAAAATTTGCCGGACCAATCAGCTTTAATTTTCTTATTTTAAAAAAGAGGGTATAATATATTAAAATGACTAATTCCAAATCTTTTACTTTAATTGAATTACTGGTAGCCATAGCCATAATCGGCTTGCTGGCTTCCATTGTTTTGGTTTCTCTCCAAGCAGCAGCTGCTTCTGCCCGAGACGGGAAAAGAGACGCTGAAGTAGGAGAAGCAAACAGCGTCTTAAGAAAGACTTTGGAAGTATATTATGACACTAATGGAAATTATCCCTGGAATGACGCAACAGAAGATGAAGATGGCTGCTGCTTGGAGAAAAATGTTGATATCAAAAATAAATTAGATCCCTATCTCTCTGCTCCTTTGGAAGACCCTCTTTACAGCTTGGCAGAGCCTGACAGTTTAGATAAACATTGTTATCGCTACAAAACAGTGAATCACGGCGAGGACTATAAGATCAGAGT
>JAUVEE010000052.1 GCA_030594935.1 bacterium | reverse complement strand
ATTTCAGGCATCTATTGGGAAGAATCCGGCGGATGCGTGGGGGACGAACTATATCCAGTTGTTTTAAAGGCAGTAAGACTGCCAGACAAACAATGGTTACTAACTCTGACCTATCTTGGTGATAGTGATGAGAAAAAAGAGGAGTTCTTCTTCTACTAAGTGACTTGCAAGTGGCCAAACAACAAATAATCATTGCCACTTGCTCTTTTTTTTAGCTTATAACCAATAGTTGTAATCTGAAAAAAGAAAAAACAAAGCTTGTCAAAATTTGACAAGCTTTAACTGACAATGTTATTATTAAATTGAAAGAGTCTTGAGTACTTTAGATATCTTTCTTTAAAAATAGAATATGGACGGTGGTGATTATGGAAGTGAGGCCATTTTTAATAATAGCTATAGTGGCAATAATAACAATTTTATCAATGCCACCTGTAGCAGGGCTACTTGCTTAGTAGTGTTTTCATAAAATTTGCGGCTCATATTGGGTCGCTATATTTGTTTCCTCCCCTCTAGAGCCGAGGATAAAGTTTCTTCATCGGCGTATTCCACTTCGCCGCCAATCGGCAGACCCCGTCCCAAACGGGTTATTTTTTTATTCAAAAACTTTAAATTCCTTTCCAGATAGAGGCTGGTCGCTTCTCCTTCGGTGGTAAGATTCAAGGCCAGGATTATTTCCTGAAATTCGGTTTCTCCCAAGCCGAAGTCAGCCGGCCGGGCTATTCTGGCAATCAGTTCTTTTACTCTCAGTTTGTCCATATCCTGCTTCTTTAAAGCGGCCATTGTTCCTCCCAGAATAAAATACAAGCCGTTGTATTTTTTTGTTTTCTCAATGGAGTCCAAATCAGTCTCTTTTTCCACTACGCAAAGCAAAGTTTTATCTCTTCTCGCGTTTTGGCAGACATCGCAAAGTTTTCCGGCTGAATTTGATTCAAAAGGATAGAAGCAAAAAGCGCAGCTTTTTATCTTTTGCCTCAATTCTTGAACGGCTGAAATCAGTTCCTTGATCCTGTCTTCGGGAAGCCTGAGTAAATAAAAAACAAAGCGGGTGGCAGTCCGCTGTCCGATAGTGGGAAATTTAGTGAAGATATTAATAAGCTTTTGCAAGGAAATTGGCAGCATATTTCTATTGTCCTAACGGCTCTTCGGATTGTTCTCCCAGTGATTCTCCCGCCGGTTCTTCCAGCCGTGTTTCTAAATTCTTAAAGCTGGCCGTGCTTTCGTCAAAATACAGCTCCACTTTTCCCACCGGACCATTGCGGTGTTTGGCAATAATAATATCGGCTATATTCTCCCGGTCGCTGTTTTCCCGATATTTGTCTTCCCGATGAATAAACATCACCACGTCCGCATCCTGCTCCAAAGCTCCCGTTTCTCTTAAATCAGAAAGCCGGGGGATTTGGGGAGAGCGCTGTTCAACGGAACGGGAAAGCTGAGACAAGGCTAAAACCGGCATATTAAGCTCCCGGGCCAGAGCTTTTAAAGAACGGGAAATTTCAGTCATTTGCTGAACTATTCCCATGTTCTGGTTTCTGGATTCCATCAGCTGCAAATAATCAACAATGATCATGCCTAAGCCGTGTTCGGCCTGCAGTCTTCTGGTCATTGCTCTCATCTGCAAGATATTGGGGCTGGCGGAATCGTCAATAAAGATTGGCACTTTGGATAAAGTGTCCAAAGCGTTTTGAATTCTGATAAAATCATTGTTCTCTCCCTTGGAAGAAAGCTGTCCGGTTCTTAGCTTCCAGAGATCAATGCCGGCCTGAGCGGCAATAAGCCTGTCAACCACTTGGTCTTTGGACATTTCCAAGCTGAATATTCCTATCGGCGTCTTTGCTTGAGAGGCGGCATGAAGGGCAATGCTCAAAGCCAAGGAGCTTTTTCCCAAAGAAGGACGGGCGGCCAAGATAACAAGGTCTGATTTCTGAAAGCCCGACAGCAATCTATCCAGGTCCGGAAAACCGGAAGGCACTCCGCGCACTTTTCCTTTGTTTTTGCAAAGTTTTTCAATTCTTTCAAAAGCTTGCTCCAAGGTTTCTTTTACCGACACGAATCTTTGGGTCAGGGATTTTTGGGTAATGCTGAATATTCTCTTTTCCGCCCGGTCAACTAAAATTTCTATATCTTCGGTCTCATCGTGTCCCATGGCTCCAATATCATAAGAAGCTTCTATCAAGTCGCGCAAGGTTCGTTTGTGCTGAACCATTTTGGCGTAGCTTGAAACATGCAAAGCATTGGGCACGGTGTTGATAAGATCGGTCAGGTAGCTGTGGCCTTCGATTTCTTTCAGCTTGTTCTTCTCTTTCAGCTTGGAGGAAACCGAAAGCAAATCTATCGGCTCTCCTTTTTCAAAAAGACCCAATATCACCTTATAAATCTCCTGATGGTTCTTTTTGTAAAAATCTTTAGTATCCAGAAAATCAGCCACCTTGACAATAGCGTTCTTATCAAGCATTAAAGAACCCAATAATGACTTTTCCGCCTCAATGCTTTGGGGAGGAAGCTTGCCTTCCGGCACTTCCAGATTTGAAGTATTGTTATTCATCAACTATAATATAGCATAAGGCATTTAATTGGCAAGCAATAATCTTTATGAAAATCGGTCTAATATCATTCCATTCTTTTGCCCAGCCCGGGGGAGTAAAAAACCATATTTTGGGGCTGCACAAGCAGTTTAAAAAAATGGGCATTGAATCAAAAATAATCGCTCCCAGAAGAAAATTAAGAGAAAATTACGGTAAAGACGTTATTCTTTTGGGAACTTCATTTCCCATGAATTTCCACGGCACTCAATCTGATTTCTGCATAAACTTTAATGCTCCGGCGATCGACAGGGTTTTAAAAGCGGAAAAGTTTGATGTGCTCCACTACCACAACCTCGGTTTTCCTTCCTCTTTTCAGCTCCTGGAAAAATCAAAAGGCCTTAATATCTTAACTTTCCACGCTGACACAAAAGGAAGCAAGTTCGTGAAGAGATTCCCCGAACTAATCTATTTGCTTAAAAAAATAACCCAATGGAAAATAAGCGGAATAATCGGAGTGGCCAATTTGAACATTGAATTCTTTAAAAATTACAAAGGTCCGAAAATAGTCATTCCCAACGGCATAGACTTAACGGAATTCAATCCGCAAGTCCCTCAGATCAAAAAGTTCCAGGACGGAAAGATCAATATTCTCTTTACCGGCAGAATAGAAGAAAGAAAAGGATTAATTTACCTGCTCAAGGCTTACAAATCCCTGCCCCAGTCGGATATAAGGCTTATTATAGTGGGAGAAGGCAAATTAAAGGAAGACTGCGAAACATGGGCCAAAGAAAACAATTTGGAAAATGTTCATTTTGAAGGCCAGGCCAGCCAAAAAAAGCTTCCCTCCTATTTCACCACCGCTGATATTTTTGTCAGCCCGGCCATCCACGGAGAAAGCTTCGGCATAGTTTTGGTGGAAGCCATGGCTTCGGGAACGCCTGTCGTGGCTTTTGCCAATCAGGGGTATAAGAATCTGCTGGCGGGAACCAAGGCCCAGGATTTTCTAGCGCCTCCGAAGAATCACAAAATGCTGGCTGAAAAAATAGAAACATTGATTGAAAATAAATCCCTGCGCCAAGAAATGGGCGAGTGGGGAACAAGAGAAGCGCAAAAATACTCCTGGGAAAAAATAGCTCAAGAAGTTCTGGAATTCTACCAGCTCTGCCAAAGCCAAAAAGAAAAAAAGAAAAAGACAATCTTCCCCTTGAAGGAAATGAACAGAATACTGCTGGAAATAGATAAAATATTGGAAAAGAAAATAGTGGACAAGAAAGATATTCTTAACTGGAAAAAGGATATTCTGGGCTGGTTGAAGAAAATCCGCCTCTATCCTTGATTTTTATTGACAAAACAGTAGAATAAACAAAGTTCATTGTCAAAATATAATTTGGCCAAGGATATTTATATAAAAGCACTTTGAAATAAACGAGGGGTGAGAAGAATGAGAGCTAACAATTTTACTTCTACAAGCGTTGTAGAAGTTAGAAAAGAGGAAAAAGAAAGAAAAACAAGAGAAGGAACAACGAAAGCCAAATTAGAAAAAGCCTGTATAAAACTAAAAGAAGAAAGCGGGGTGCCAAAAGAAGCAACTGAACAAATTATGGCTATCTTTGATAGAACCCACAGAAGATATTTATCACCAACGCATCGGGATAATATGTTGTGCGCGATAATAATGGTGGGTTGTCAGGTAGTTGAAAAACCGGTTACTATCAAAGAAAGCCAGACGGCCGTAGGAATAACCACTCGATTAGGATGTCTATCGGTGAAAAAAATAAATCAAGAAAAAATAATAGACGTTCAGATAGACAGCAAGATGAATTTGAACAGAAATTAGTAGATATAGCTCGAGTAACTCGTGTTATGGCGGGAGGAAAGAGAATGCGTTTTAGGGCTTGCGTTGTTATTGGCGATAA
>JAUVEE010000044.1 GCA_030594935.1 bacterium | reverse complement strand
GGGACAATTTTCTTCTCCTTGTATTGTGATTTTTTCTATCGAAAAGAAATTTTGAACAAAATTATTTATAGGAGCTTTGAAATAATCTTGGTTATTTTTAAATTTTATAAAATAAGATGACGGATATGTGACCTCAGTCTTATAATGCTCTTTCCCGTCTGCCCCAACATAATTTCGAACATGCAGCCCTTGGCCTTCATCTGGTTCAAAGGACCAAAAATCTCCAGAAGCACCTCCTTCCCCTTTACCTGTTATTGTCAATTCTTGTTTCGTAGGTTTTTTAAAAATTATTTTCTCTGGATTACTGATTTCTCCCATTGCATAATAGCAGCTTGCAAAAACAACTGGTTTAAAAAAGTTTTCAAGATTTCTTATAAGAGCATTCTCTTTTTGAACAATAACCGTAACCGATAAAACTTCTTCTTTTTTTAATTCGTTTATCTCAGATAGAGAAAGTTTTCTTAATTTATTTCCCTCGTCCAAAAAAACATTATTAATGCTTCCTTTAACACTATAAAAGACACAACTATCATAATCGAAATCCAATGAAAAACTTATTTCAGAATCATTAATATAAAAAGGCTGTTTGTATATTATGCCTTTATATATGATTTGTTCGTTATCTTCTTCAATGACTAGATCATTAAAATCTTGCTCCTGGACAATGTTTAAAGTAGTTTTTTTGGGCACAATAGATTGCTCCGAAAAAAACTGCCAAGCTAAAATTCCTCCGCCAAGCAGAAGAACGATAATAACTCCGGCAATTGTAGGAAGCCATGCTTGAATGCTTCCTTTACTAAATTTAGAAAAAACTTTGTTCATAATTTTATTAATTTTATTTTTATTTTTAATTTTTAGATTTCGACTTTTAGATTATTAGAATATATTTCCACTCTGTTGATATAGTAAAACATATTAAATAAAATCTGTCAAGAGCTGTTTCGGTCATTTTGCTATAATATCTGTCATATATTTATTTGTATATTTCTATTTTATTTTTTTAATCCGTTTTTTGGGCGGTAAATAATTTTTAGGGCTGACTATTTTTTCTCCAGTCGCTTCCTCTAATTGTTGTTTGGCGTTTTTGGCAATACCACCACCCTTTTTAGCCGATATTTCGTTTTCGTTATATCCTTGAGATTCATCTTTTTTGGCGATTTTCGTAGTTGACAATTCAGCCAAGGCGGTAAAAAGAAGCTCAGCCTCAGTCATATTATTGCGTAAACTTTCGTTTTCTAATTTTTTTAAATTTTTATGCTGTTTTGTGGTTAAGCCTGTCCACTCTCGATGAATTACATCATTTAATTTGGCATATTCAATACCTTCTTTAACACCACTTTCGCTCCAATAATCAGTTAATTTATTTCTGATTTCCTGCCCCCTCATTCTCTGTTCAATCCACTTTTCACTCATGCCAAATATTTTCCAATTTTTTCTGGCTCGATTAACGGCAATTTCCGGATTAACTGTCTCCTGCAGTCGCTCATAGCCAACCTTAGATAACCATCGCTTAAATGGTTCTGCTTTTTTCGAAGGAATACTTTGAATAATTCTAAAAATTCCCTCAATATTAGCGCAATTTACTCTTTGCGGACCACCTTTTGTTTTAATCATAAGGGGGGTGGCAATTTGCCCCCACCCTTTAGAAAGTTCTGTGTCGCGACGACGCATATCCTTAATGTAGCTGCTTGGGTTTTTGCTCTCAGCTAAAATGGCGACAATATCCACAATCGCAAAATACCATTTTTCCTGTTTTTCATTCCAAACCCTCCTTACAGGCATATTCTCAAAAATGATAATTGATTTATTTGGAGAAGTTGATTTCTTGTCCATATTTTTAAAATTATTCTTTCAAGAGCTTGATAAATTCTGGTGGCAGATTATTTTGCTTATTCCAGGAATTTAGCATTATTTTTGCTTTCTTGTCTAAATTGCGCTGTTGAGGCAGGATGTTTTTGGCAAAATAGTCCAGTAAAAAAGGCAGTTCTATTTTTTTCTCTTTTTGCCAGTTTAAATAAAAAGCCAGCAAACTTTCTTTTTTAGTGCCTACGCATTCCAAAGGTTTTACTTTATCCGCCTCAATCAATTCCCGCATTATGGGGAGCAATTTTTTTTCTTGAAAAAGATTTTTGCCAAAGATGTTGACAATTTCTTTTTTAGTCACAAAAGGATAAAGAATGGCGAAAACAAACAGGCATTTTGAGCAATTGCCGCACCATTTGTTTATTGTTTTTTTCCTTCCGGAATCTGTTTTTCTGGCTTCGTTACAGCTTAAGAATAAAGGAAAGTATTGAGGAAATCCGGCAAAGATTTTCGCTATTTGTATTTCATACAAGGGCCGCGCAAAACTGAAGTATTCAATATTGCTGACCAAGTATTTCTGGCAGTAATTTCTGAATTTTTTTTCAAAAGCAAAAGTTTTAGAATACTGGTGGTTGATTATTTTCCCCAGATATTTTACGTTGCCTTCATTGGCGCTTCTTTCGTTGGAAAAAGCAATATACCTATAATCAAAAATCACAGCGCAAAGCACGCTTAAAAAAGCCAGGTAAGCCGAGAAAGGAGTATGCCCGTTGAGATATCCCGCTTGATTCAAAGCCAATAGCTTTCTATCTATTGTGCGACTGACAATAACGGGATTTTTAGAGCCAACTTTTTTTATTATCTTTTTCGTGATTGCGGTCGGATTTAGAGAAAAGCAATTAAAGGATTTTTTGTGTTGCCGGAAAATTTCCAAAGTGGTTAAAGAGTCTTTTCCGTCCCCCACGGGAATCAATGTTCGTTTTTTTAGAGTTGATTTTAAGAGAGCTGTTTTGGCCTTCCCACAAGTGATTTTAAGAAAGTTTTTCTTTTTGAAGTTTATTTTATTCTCGTAAAAGAACTGGCCCATTCCCTTAATGATCAAATCATGCCACCAGCTCACCTGTTTTTTGGTCAAACATCCGGCCTTAATCACGATCTCCGGAGAGCAGGCTGCTTTCCAATAGCTCAACATTTCTATCAAGCCCAGATGAAAAACCAGGTTGTCAATTCCGGCTTTTCGCTTAATATTCTTTATTGTTATTTTGGGATTAAAGCGAATTCCGGGCTCAATTTCAAAAAGAAAAGAAACAACCAGGTCTTTGCCTGATACCTTGTAGCTGTACTTTTTATAGACAAACCGCGGGTGTCTTTTTCTTAAGATGTTTATTTTCATCATTATCCCAATAGCTTAATGGCTACTCCGGTTATGGCTAAAATCAATCCTATCAGCCAGAATCTCATAGTCACTTTATAGGCGGGCCAGCCCTTGGCTTCAAAATGGTGGTGAATCGGAGTGCAAAGCCAGATTTTCTTTTTCCTTATTTTTTTGGAAAGAAGCTGGATAATGACCGAGCCTGATTCCAGCACCAATAATCCGGCAATAATAGGCAGAACAATCACTGAGTCGGTTAAAAAGGCCACTACTGTTAAGGCTGAGGTCAGACCGAGTATTCCGGTCTCCCCCATATAGAAGCGGGCCGGAGGAATGTTGAACCAAAGAAAGGTTAAAATCGTTCCCATGACTACGGCGCAAAAAGCGGCTAAATCAAATTGGGATTGAGCAAGGGCGATAACGCCGAAAGCGCCGAAAATAATGGCAAAAGCTCCCCCGGCCAAGCCATCCAAACCATCAATAACTCCCCCGCTCCAGCAGGCGATCATGGTAATGACAAAAATAGGGATATACCAGAGGCCGATATAGAAATCATTGACCAGCGGGATATGGATAGTGTTCCAGTCCAGTTTAAAATAGAACCAGCAAGCGCCAATAAGCCCGATCAGGGTTACCACTAAAAGCCTTTGGGTAAAATTCAGTCCGCCGGCAATATATTTTCCCCGATTAAAAACCTGCAAAAGATCATCAGTCAAACCCAGGAGCGAAGCGGAGACCAAAGCGAAAAGCGGCAACCAAGTCTGGCCCCGGGAAAGGAAATTAAGTTTTTCCAGCCAGAAATTATCAGAAATTTGGCTCAAAGAATAAAAGAGAAGACCCACTAATAAAGTGGTGACCCAAATTAACAGACCGCCGAAGCGCGGCACTCTGGTTTCGTTGTCTTTGTGCAGTTTATAGAAAACGGCAGCCTGGTCTCCGGTAATTGTTTTTGTCCTGGCGCTTTTTCTCCACATTCGGTGCTTGTAGAGAAAATTAGTCAAGAGAGGAGTCCAGATTGCGGCTATGGCGCTGGCAATAACCGCCAAAGCGAAGATTTTAATGACATTGACAGCGAGATCAGTCATAGATCCAATCAATTAATTTTTCCATTTCTTGAAAGCGAGCTTCTTGGGAATCAGCTCCCAGAATCACATTGACGCAAAAAGAGTCATCGTCTTTTAATATTAGAATTATACAACCCCCGGCTTTTTCAGTATAACCGGTTTTTCCTCCAACAACATTAGGAATCTTGCCAATTAGCTCGTTTATATTTTTCACTAAATGGTGAGGATTTCCCAAACCATCTAAAGCCTGATATTCTGTTTTATTGGAAATTTCCAGAATAGCCGGATATTGTTTGCTGATATAGTAAACAAGTTCTGCTAAGTCATCAGCGGTTGAATAATTGTTAAAGCTGTTGCCATTATCCAATCCGGTGGAATTGAAAAACTGGGTGTCTTTAAGTCCTATTCCCGCTGTTTTTGAATTCATTAGCTCTATAAAGCGCTCTTGTTCAAATAAATATTCGTCAATAGAAAGCCTCCCTTCGCTTAAGGCGTAAGCAGCGTCATTACTGGATTCAATCAAAACCATATTAAGAAGGTCGTTTACGGAAATCATTTCGCCCGGTCTTAACCAGCCCTTTTCTCCCGGTTGTCCAACCGCTTCTCTGGTGATTTGCAGTTTCTGTTCCGCAGGATAAATATCCGAAGAAATTAAAGCGGTTGCCAACTTGGTTAAACTGGCAATGGGCAGTTTTTCTTTTTCGTTTGTCTGGTAAAGAATTTCTCTTTCTCCTTGGGAATCAAATTTAACAGAAAGAGCGGCTTTTGCTTTAATTTCCAAGTTTGGTTTTAGTTCCGGTTCCGCCGCCAAAATTTCTTCTACTAATGGAGAGCTGACTTGGGCAGTAACGGCCTGCGGGTTGTTTCCGAT
>JAUVEE010000041.1 GCA_030594935.1 bacterium | reverse complement strand
AAGTAAATCCGGCTATTTTGGCCACAGTCGGCATTTTAGGTTATGGAGTTTATTCTTTGGGAATGATTTTTATCCAGGAGCAATATCTGTTCTATTTTCTTCAGATTTTATTGGGAATTTCCGCCGCTTTCTTTATGGTTTCCTTCCGGGCAATTTTAATGGGCTTTCCCTTGGAAAACTATAATCGCTCTTTCGGCTGGTTTTATTCCGCGCCGGCTTACGCCGCTGTTTTGGCTCCGTTGGTCGGAGCGATAATTATTTGGCAGTTTGGCTTTATCGGCGTTTTTCTGGTCAGTTTTCTCTTCCATCTTTTCAACGCTGTTTATTGTTTCGTCTATTTAAGAAAACCGGCCGCCAAACTGGTGGATGATGGTTTCAGTTTTTCTCAATTCAGAAAAGATTATCAAAAATCAATCAGCAGGATCTCTCAGAAAGTTGTTCTCCCTTTTATTTTGATCTCTTTTTCAACTTTGTTTTTAGTCGGCTTTTTTAGAGCCTTTTTCCTCTTATTTTTGCAAGACCTGGGCTGGGAGCAGAACCAAATTATCTTCTTCGGCTCCTTAATTCCTTTAGTTTTTCTGCCTATCACTTTGCTGATTATTAAAAAACTTAAAAAAGGAGAGGGCAGCAATAATATTATTAAAGGAGGCTTGATCAGCGGGAGCTTTTCAATCCTGTTTGGATTATTGGGAATAGCCTTAAACGCTTTTGTCTTTTTAAAAATTTCAATTATCTCAGCTGCTGTGATTTTAATTCTAATAACCGGAAAAGCGATCGGTGATTTTATTGTTAATTCCGGACGCAGCAGCCTGCTTTCTCAAGAGTTAAAGGAATGTCCCGAAGAAGCCGGAGCAATAGACACTATTTTCGCTCCTTTGGGAGCGGGCATAGGCTCTCTCATCGCCGGATTAGCCATTGGTTTTCTGGACTTCAACCTGTTATTCATTATTGGCGGAGCAATTGTTTTAGCAGTAACTATCCCGGTGTTAAAATTTGACAAAAGAACAAATCTGTTCTAAAAAGACAGCAAGGCTGAGAACTCAGCTTTTAAATAGAACGTTAAAAAGGGGTGTTGCTAATATGGAGAATGAAAAAAAAGAATTAAAAGATTATGCCGAAAAAATAAATGGGGCATTGAGCGAAGTTTTGGATGTGTTGAACCAAGACTACATAGGCAGATTTCATCTAAAGAATAAGGTAAAAAGTTTTGGCAATGAATTAGTGGAACTTGCCATAATTTCTCGAGAAGTTCCCAGAACAGAGTTCTGCGGCAAATCATTAGTCCTTCCGGGGATGGAAAGAATATTGATTTTTGCGCGCAATACGCAAGACAACAAGAAGGGGACATGGAAAGTTTGCTTTGAAAACCATAATGACGACCTTAAGATAATCATAAAAGATGCATTAAAGCATCTCGGATTGAAAGCAAAAGACAATAAAGTGATAACGGCGGAAAAAGACAGTCTTTATTCACTATCCTAAAAAAAACTTGCCTGACCGTTTCGGTTGGGCGTTATTTTTGACAAAAACGCAAATCTATTTTAATCAAAAGACAGTGATCAGTTTTTTAAAAATATATAGGGGTGAGTTAATGAAAAGAACAATAGCCGAAAAGATAGAAATAATCTTTGCAGAAATGAAAAAGAATCTGGACAATTCAAGCAAGGCCGGCATCCATCTGGTATTTTATACCAGCCTGACAAATAGAATCATGTTTAGAAAAAACAGTTTGGGGCAATGGAGACTTCCGGACGCAAAAGCGATAATCAGCGACTTTGAAGATATAAAGCCGGAAACAATAATTGATTCTTTGGAAAATGGGTTAGTGAAAGACATGGGCTGGAAGCTGGAACAATTGCCCAAATCAACAAATGTCGTCATTGATTCTTCAGAGCCCGTGGCCGTTATAATCTTAACAGACCTTAAAAACTATATAAACACGGCAGCCAGGTTTGCTGAATTATCCAGAGCAAATAGAATAAAATTCTGTTCTGAACGAAAAATTGCTGAAATGGAAAAGAAGCCCGAGAAATTTGTTCGCAGAGCATTTTTCGCAATCAAAGCCAAGACAATTTTGCCTTGGTCTTTTTATTAAAAACAGAGTTTGACAAACCCGCTGATTTTTAATAAAATAGAAAAACAATGGCAGAGAAATTTATCATACAGGGCGGAAAAAAGCTGTCCGGAACAATTGACGTCAGAGGCGCTAAAAATGTTACTTTTCCGGTTTTGGCCGCCGCTCTTTTAAGCAAGGAAGAATGCGTTATCAGCAACATTCCTTTAATAGAGGATGTTTTCCGTATGCTGGAAATAATGGAGAGCATGCAGGTCAAGATTGTCTGGAAAGGCAAGAGAACCTTAAAGATCAATGCCAAAGATTTGGATCCCGCTAAAATAAAAGGAGAGATAGTGCGCAAATTCAGAGGTTCAATTCTGCTTATCGGGCCTTTACTGGCCAGATTCGGAGAAGTGAGTTTTCCTTATCCCGGAGGCTGTATTATCGGAGCCCGGCCGATTGACACCCATTTAGACGCTTTTTCCCAATTAGGGGTGGAAATTACTTCCCAAAACAAAAGCTTTAAATTCAAGTTTAATAAAGAAAAGTTTAAAGAAGACAAAGAAGTAATTTTAAACGAATTCAGCGTGACAGCCACGGAAAACATTATGCTCTTTGCCGCCTCTCTGCCCAAAAAGGTTACTCTTAAGATCGCGGACAGCGATTACCAAATTCAGGAATTGGCCAAGGTTTTGAAAAAGATGGGAGCAAAGATAAAAGGAGCAGGCACGCATACAATAACTATTCAGGGAGCAAAAAAGATGAAAGGCGTGAAGTATAAGATAATCGGAGACCCGATCGAGGCCGGAACTTTTATCCTGATGGCCGCGGCCACTAAGAGTCCCATTACCATTAAGAATGTTGAACTGGGCTATTTGGAATTCTTTTTAAAAAGATTGAGAGTGTTTGGCGTTCCTTACGAGATTACGGCTAAAAAAACTATCAAGGTCAAGCCTTGGAAAACTTTAAAAATAGACAAGATTCAAAGCCTGCCTTATCCGGGAATGCCTTCTGATCTGCAATCGGCTTTTGGAGTTTTGTCCACCCAGGCAAAGGGATCAACTTTAATCCATGACCCTTTGTACGAAGGACGCTTGAAATATTTGGAAGGATTGATTAAAATGGGAGCCGACATAATATTCGCCGACCCGCACCGGGCGATTATAAACGGACCCAGCCGGCTTTACGGTTCTGACTTGGGAGTATTTGATCTAAGAGGAGGCGCTGCTCTAATCGTAGCCGCTTTGATTGCCGAAGGAGAATCTATTGTCAACAATGTTTATCAGGTTGACCGGGGATACGAAAAGATAGAAAAAAGGCTGCGAAAACTGGGAGCTGACATTAAAAGAGTTAAAAATTAAAAAATATGTTTTCAAGAAAAATCGGCATTGATTTGGGAACGGCCAATTCATTGGTTTTTGTCCCTAAAAAAGGAGTAGTTTTGCAGGAACCGTCAGTGGTTTCTGTTTCTTACGAAGAAAACAGAATCTTAGCCATTGGATCCGAGGCCAAGGAAATGCTGGGAAGAACTCCTGACACTATCAGAGTTTATCGGCCTTTAAAAGACGGGGTTATTGCTGATTTCAGGGTAACTCAGGCCATGCTCAGGCATTTCATTATCAGGACTGCCGGCTTTTTCAAATTTATTAAGCCGGAATTGATGGTGGCTGTTCCGGCCGGCATCACCTCCACTGAAAGAAGAGCGGTGATCGAGGCCGGAATGGGAGCCGGAGCCAAGGCTGTCTATTTGGCCAAAGAGCCGATCCTGGCCGCGATTGGAGCCGGCGTTCCCATAAACGCCTGCTCCGGCAACCTGATCGTTGATATTGGCGGCGGAACCGCCGAGATAGCGGTAATCTCTTTGGGAGGAATCGTTGCTTCCGAATCAGCCCGGGTGGCCGGCGATAAGATGAACCTGGCTATAGAGAACTATATTAAAGAAAAATACAATTTGGCTATCGGCACCCAGACAGCGGAAATGATAAAGATAAAAATCGGCACCGCCCTGCCTATAAAAGAAGAAAGAAGCATTGAAATTAAGGGGAGGGACTTAATTTCCGGTTTGCCGAAAAATATTAAGATCACTTCCAATGAAACCTGCGAGGCAATTTCCGAAGTCTTGGATGAAATCGTCCAGACGATCAAGCTGGTGTTAAGAAAGACTCCTCCCGAGCTTTCAGCCGATATTATGGACAAGGGCATGGTAATGTCCGGCGGCGGAGCTTTGTTAAGGAATATCAACGAATTAGTCGCTAAAAATACCGGGGTGCCCTGCTTGCCGGCCAAAGACCCCTTGCTTTGCGTGGTCAAGGGAACCGGAGCGGTTTTGGACAATCTGGAAAATTATAAGAAGAGCGTGATGAGTAAAAAATGATTTTAGGCCATCAAAAACAACAGCAATTTCTAAAGAAATCAGCTGAACTGGATAAAATTTCCCATGCCTATTTATTCCATGGCCCCGGCAAACTAGGCAAAAAAACCATTGCTCTTGAGTTTATTAAGCTGCTTAACTGCCAAAACGATTTCCGGCCCTGCGGTACCTGCCGCTCCTGCCAAGACATCCAAAAAAATGTTAGCCCGGATCTGACCATTATTGAACCGGACGGCGCTGAGATCAAAATTAATCAGATCAAAAAGCTTCAGCAGAATCTTTCTCTTTGTTCTTATCAAGCCAAATTTAAGGCCGCGATCATCAACAAGGCTGAATGCATGAATCAGGAAGCGCAAAATTGTTTTTTGAAAACCTTGGAAGAACCAAGCGGAAAAACTGTTTTGATCTTAATAACGGAGCATTCCGAAGCCTTGCTGCCCACTATTCTTTCCCGAGTGGAAAAAATTAAATTTTCCTTGCTGCCAATCAGTAAAATTGAAAATTATCTTCAAGAAAAAAGAGTTGAAGCTGCCGAAGAAATCGCTTTGATCTCCGAGGGCAGGCCAAGAGTCGCTCTTGAACTTTCCGCTCATCCCGAATTATTAGTTCGGCAAAAACAAAAAATGAAAGAATTGGAACGCTTAATTTCCGGTAATATTGCTTTTCGCTTTCAATACGCCAAGACAATGGCTCAAGCCCCGCAAGAACTTCCTGAAATTCTGGATATTTGGAACAGGTGTTTCAGGAACGCTTTGCTGGCGAAGCTGGAAGTAAAGGGATTTTCCTCCACCAATTTTAAGAATTATTCTGTTATTCGATTAAAAAATATTCTTAAAACTTTGCAAAGCATTAAAAATTTGCTTGCCAACACCAATGTCAATCCCAGATTAGCCTTGGAAATGCTAATGATTGAATTGTAAACCCAGGCCTGCTATATTAAACTATAATATTAAATAATTAAGCTTTATTTAATTTATGAATTCAAAAAATCAACAAATTCACAGTAAAGCCTTCACCTTGATTGAACTCTTGGTGGTTATCGCCATTGTCGGCCTGCTGGCTTCCATTGTTTTGGTTTCTCTCCAAGCAGCAGCTGCTTCTGCCCGAGACGGGAAAAGAGACGCTGAAGTAGGAGAAGTAAACAGCGTCTTAAGAAAGACTTTGGAAGTATACCACAACACTAATGGAAATTATCCCTGGGATCAGGACACAGAAGATGAAGACGGCTGCTGCTTGGAGGAAAATACTGATATCAAAAATAAATTAGATCCCTATCTCTCTGCTCCTTTGGAAGACCCTCTTTACAGCTTGGCAGAGCCTGACAGTTTAGATAAACATTGTTATCGCTACAAAACAGTGAATCACGGCGAGGACTATAAGATCAGAGT
>JAUVEE010000043.1 GCA_030594935.1 bacterium | reverse complement strand
TGCGTCAGTAATAGAAAGAACTCCGGAAGATGAAGAAATCTTGGAAGTAGAATTAATTATAAAACTTAAGGCCCGGATTATAGAGCTGCAGGCAGCCATTGCTCAAATTCAGGCTCAAATTCTAGCCATAAGTCAACAGCCTGTTTGCGGAAAATTAGAGAAAAATCTTTATTATGGAGTACAAAGCAGTCCAGAGGTAAGCTGTTTGCAGGAATTTTTAAAAGCCCAAGGCTCGGAGATTTACCCCGAAGGCATTGTTTCCGGCTGGTTCGGTCCTTTAACCAGGCAGGCGGTAATCAGATTTCAGGAAAAGTATGCTCCTGAAATTTTAGCGGAGCATGATTTAACTGTCGGAACCGGCTATGTGGGCAGAACTACCAGAGCTAAATTAAACAGCTTATTGGGGAAGTAGCGTATAAAAGGGGCTTGTGCTTAGCTTAGCTAAGCACAAGCTATCTTAGTTGCTCTTGACAGAATTTTTGTTTTTGCTATTCTTTATATAGAAAACATATTGATTATATATTAATCTTATATATTATGGCAATTATTAATTTCAAAATTACCAAACCGCTAGAAAAGAAAATAATAGAAGCTATTAAAAGGCAGGGTTTTAATAGTAAGGCTGAATTTTTTCGTTTTGCCGCTATGCAATTTATTGAAAAGAACGACTCGGTTGTTTCCGATGACGACAAGCTTGCTTATTTAACTAACGAGTTAGAAAAAACACTTAATGCTAAGCTTGGCAATAAAAAATTGCCGTCCCTGGAAAAACAGATTTCAAGCATAAAGTAGTTTTTAATGAATAATTTTTATTTAAGCAAGTATTTTATCGGCCAGCTTAAACCACTAACAAAAAAATATCGTCATTTAAAAAACGACCTGATTTCAGTTTTGGAAAATTTTAACAAAGAAACTTCAATTGATTTGGGTAATAGTCTTTATAAAATTAGGATTAAAAGTTCTGATATTAGAAAAGGCAAAAATAAATCATTTAGATTAATTATTTTTGTTTGGCAGGACAAAAACACTCTAGTTCCAATTGTTATTTATTTTAAAGGAGACAAAGAAAATATCAGCAAGAAGGAATTGATTTATCATGTTAGTATTATTTTAAACGAAATAAAAAATCAATAATATTATGAAAGTTTTAATTTTAGCCGGAGGCAGAGGGACTCGCCTTTGGCCCTTAAGCAGAAGACATAAGCCAAAGCAGTTTCAAAAATTGATAAGCGACAAGACAATGCTTCGAGAGACTGCGGAGCGCTTGCTTCCTAAATTTTCTTGGGAAGATATTTTTATTTCCACCAACAAGGAATACTCCAAAGAAGTGAAAAAAGAATTCCCCGAGCTGTCAAAAGATAATATTATTGCCGAGCCGGTAAGCAGGGAAAGGGTGGCTGCTCTGGCTCTTTTTATGGCGAAGCTGGGGGATTGCGCTGAACCGCTCTTGGTTTTGCCCTCGGATCATTTAATAAAGAAAAAAGGAGAATTTCAAAAAGCGTTGTCAATAGCAGAAAGGTTTATTAAAAAGAATCCTCAATACATGGCGGTGCTGGGAGCCAAGCCGACTTTTCCTGACACGGGCTTGGGCTATATTAAAAAAGGCAGATTATTGGCAAATAAAATTTATCAGACAGCGTTTTTTAAGGAAAAGCCGAATCTTAAACGGGCGCGGATTTATGCGCGCTCTAAAGATTACTTTTGGAATATGGGCATTTATCTTTTTTATCCCGTTTTAATGGAAAAACAGATTAAGGAATTTGTTCCTGACAGTTATAAAAGATATAAAAAAATAAGAGAAGCGGTGGGAAAAGCTGGTTTTACTAAAGTCTTGCAAAAAGAATATGCCAAGATGGACAGCGTTGGTTTGGAATACAGCATTATTGAGAATTATGGAAAGATAGCTGTTATTCCCACTGCGGTTGGATGGAGTGATATTGGCAGCTGGACAGTGCTTAAAAATAGTCTTTCTTCTTCTGATAAAAGTTTTGTTAAAGGGAATTATATTGGCGTTGATTCTGAAAACATAATGGCCTACAGCTCTTCCAGTAAACTAATAGCCGGTATCGGTGTTAAAAACTTAATAATAGCAGTTACTGACGATATAATAATGATTTGCGATAAAGACCATTCGCAGAACGTAAAAGAGGTAATAAAAAAGCTGGAAAAACAAAAGAAATTTAATTATATATAGCTAAAACCGATATGGTAATTTATATAAAAAGGGATTCAATCCCTTTTTAGTTTTCCACAATTATTTATTTGACTATAATCTCAAATTATAGGAAAATATATTTAATTAGATTATATCGGCATATCGGATGAAAGATTCAAATAATAGTTTAAATAGTGAGTATATATCTTTGGCTGAAGCAACTAAGCATTGTGAATATTCACAAGAGTATTTATCTTTGCGCGCCAGGCAGGGAAAACTAAAAGCGAAGAAAATTGGCCGTAATTGGGTGACCAAGGAAGAATGGCTAAAACAATATATAATTAAAACGAAAGAATATAATGACTGGATGACAGCTAAGCAGGCGCGAAAAATGAAAGTTGTTTCTGCTGATAAACAAACAGCTAGAAAGAAACCCAGGCTTCAGCTGGTGGCGACCAGAAGAGTTGCTCCTCCGCCAAATTTGCCCGTGGAGGCAGAAAAGCCGAAAACCAGTTTTTCTTTCCGCCCAATTTTGGTAGCGCTTTTAGCTCTTGCTTTGTTTACTCACAGCATTGCTTTCGGCGCTAGAAATTTTCAGCCGGCGAAAGATTTTGTAACCGATGTTTATAGCTTAGCTTCTTTGGGAGCGAGAACAGTTAAGTTTCCCGCTGGAATAACCGCTGATTCAACGCAAGATTTGAACAAAAAAATGAGCAGAGTGGAAAGAGAGATTATTTTTAACTCGCATATTCTAGCCGGCGCCGGAAGTATTATTACCGCAAGCACGATTGAGATGTTTAAAAAAAGTTTTGACACTGTATCCCAAGACGTGACCAAAATGGGGAGCAGAGGAGACGCTTTGGCTGAAGGGATAGTAAATATGTGTTTATTTATTCCGGAAACAATTTCTTCAATGAAGACAACCGCCAAAGAGATAATTAGATCACCCAAGGAAATGCTGGCAATAATTATCCAGGGCTTAAACGAAATGGTCTTGACAACCAATAGAGTTTTTTCTGCCAGCATCGTCGAAAGCGGCCAACAGTTTGAAAAAAAAGTCAGTCAAGGATATAACAAGATGATTGATTTTTTCAGATTCCTTTTTCGTCCCTTTGATTAGATCGCTGGAATAACCTGTAAAAATAATTATGAAATATTTGATTATCGGCGGAGCCGGTTTTATTGGTTCCAACTTAGCGGAAAATTTAGTCAAGGAAGGCCACAAGGTTATTGTGGTGGATAATCTTTCTACCGGCAGTTTAGACAATCTTGCTTTAATCAAAGACAAGATTGAATTTATTGAAGCTCCGGCAATGGATGTTCTGGAACTGCCCGGATTAGAAAATCTAGACGGTATTTTTCATTTGGGGATGCCTTCAACCACTTTGCTTTACCGCGAGAACAAAATGCTTATTGGCGAAGCTGTCAACGAATTCATTAAAGTTCTGGAATTGGCCCGGCGAGAAAACTGCCGGCTGATTTATGCTTCTTCTTCATCGGTCTATAATGGCAACAAGCCTCCTTTCACGGAGGACATGCCGGTGATGATAAAAGATTTTTACACCGAAGCGCGCTATCTTATGGAGCGGCTGGCCAAGCTTTATTTTGATTTTTATCAAGTCAAGTCTATTGGCCTTAGGTTTTTCAGCGTTTACGGTCCCCACGAAGAAGCGAAAAAAACCTTTGCCAATCTTGCTTCTCAGTTTTTATGGGAGATGAAAGAGGGAAAACAGCCTTTGCTTTACGGCGACGGAGAACAAACCAGGGACTTTACCTGGGTTGGCGACATTATAAACGGATTTATGCTGAGCATGAATTCTGACATTAAATGCGATGTTTTTAATTTGGGTCGGGGAGAATGCTATAGTTTGAATGAGTTAGTTTCTCTCTTGAATAAGATATTAGGCACTAGCATTAATTCCACTTACGTGAAAAATTCTTTTAAGAATTATGTTTACGAGACTTTGGCGGATATAAACAAAGCCAAAAAAGGTCTTGGTTTTGAAGCTAAAACTTCTCTGGAAGAGGGAATTAAAAAATTAAACAATGGGTAAAAAATCAAGAGAGAAAAAAATGAGAATGCTTGAGGAGCAACCGGACAAGGAAGTTGAAAAAAACAGTTCGGGGCGGGAAAGAATCCTTCTTTCTTTGATTACCGGAGGAGTTTATTTGCTTTTGTTCACCCCCCTTATTCTATCCGGCAAGTTTTTTTTCCCTTTTGTCGGGCCCAAAAGTCTTTATTTTTTAGGCCTAGTGGAGATGATCTTTCTTGTTTATCTTTTTTTGGCATTTTCTTCTTCCCGCTATCGTCCCAAATTCAATCTTTTAACCGGGGCTTTGGTTTTATTTACTCTTATTTTGATTATCAGCTCTCTTTTGGGAGTTGACCCTTCTTATAGTTTTTGGTCAAAATATGAAAGGGTAACCGGGCTTTTGATGTGGCTCCATTTATTGGCTTTTTTTATAGTCACTTCTTCTGTTTTTAGAAAAAAAGATTGGTATAGGGTTTTTGGGGTTTCTGTTCTGGTGGCGGTTTTAGTCGGCTTAGCAGGCTTGGCGGCGAGAGCGGGCTGGGACATTTTTTCCTCTCTCAGCAGAGAAGGTTCAACCTTGGGAAATTCTTCTTTTTTGGCCACTTATTTATTATTTAATGCCTTTTTAGCTCTTTATCTGTTTAGTCAGAAGAAGTTTAAAATTTATTCTGTAATTGCTTTTTCTCTAATTGATTTAGCCTTATTTCTAAGCACGGGAAGAGCAGCTATTGTCTCCTTTTTAGGGGGCATGTTCTTATTATCTCTTCTCTGGATGGCTTTTACTAGACAAGGAAAACAAAAGCTGGTCGGTGTTATTCTGCTGACTGTTTTTGTGCTGGGAGCGCTGGGAACAGTCTTTTTATTTACCCAGTCCGGCAGTTTTGTTCAGCAAAAGTTCATGGAAATATCCGGCCGGGACCGTTTAACGGTTTGGGGGATGGCTTGGCAAGGCTTATTGGAAAGGCCTTTCTTGGGCTGGGGACCGGA
>JAUVEE010000036.1 GCA_030594935.1 bacterium | reverse complement strand
CTTGTTATTCCGTCAACAAACACAGTTCCATTAACGGTTCCGTCATTATCATTACCGCTACTGTCTCTCGCTGTGCTATCATCAAAAGTCCATTCCCCGACCAAATCAGCGCCCAAACTTACTCTGACAGCATGGGAAAACTCTTGGGCTTTGCCAATATCAGCCTTGTCTTTGGCTCCTTGCAGACTAACCAAAACAATGCTGGATAACAGTCCAATGACAGAAATAACCACCAGCAGTTCAATTAAAGTGAATGATTTGGAGTTCATTTTAAAACAAGACCGTGTTCGGCCGCTCCTTGAACATAGAGCTGCTGAATTTCAGTAGTTGATAAAGCGCGATCGTAAACTTGGACTTCGTCAATAATGCCGTGAAAATTCCGGTCCCAGTCTCCTATGCTCCAATTAGTTAATCCTATACAGCCGATATTGCCGCTTGTTGACCAAACTAATTCTCCGTTTATATATGCGTAGGGTTGGCCGTTATCCAAAGTCAAAACTGTATATAGCCACCTGTTGGCATAATCGTCAGCGACATAAAAGCTGTTCCCTCCAGCGACGTTTCTTAATTCAAACCTTAATCCATTATCTCTGTATTCTATATCTGCCCAGCCATTACTGGTGCCGGCAACCACGCCTCCCATTGAACCGGCTGGATCCATCCCGGTGTTATATGACCAAGCAGTCATAGTCAAATCGCAAACTCCGCTATTTTCAAATAAAGCGGGCAAGGCAATACGATCATCGCCTCCGTCAAATTCCAAGGCTTTATTGAACATTCCCTCATCTGTCCAATTAGAGCCAGCAACAAAACCAAAACCGGTTAACGTCCCATTATTATCACTGCCGGAACTGTCTGCCGCGTTAGTTCCAGCTCCATCTTCAAATCTCCATTCGCCTATTAAGTCAGCTCCCAAGCTTACTCTGACGGTATGGGAAAATTCTTGAGCTTGACTGATATCGGCTTTGTCTCTGGCTCCTTGCAGACTGATTAAAACAACGCTGGATAACAGTCCAATGACGGCAATAACCACTAACAGTTCAATTAAGGTAAAGGATTCAGAATTCATAACCCATTTTATGTTTAGCTGCTCCTTGGGCGTAAAGCTTTTGAATCTGAGTAATTGATAAGGCGTTGTCATAAATTTGAACTTCATCTATGGTGCCGTTAAAATAGGCGTCTGCGCCATAAGCGCTTCGGCCAATATATCCTCTTAAATCTGTTATGTCTGTTTTTGTGCCGGAATTAGAACCAATATATTCCCCATTTTTATACAAAGACACAGTTACACTGCCGCCATTATAGTCTAAAACACCCGTAATAAACGTCCAACTATCTTCGGTAATAGAAGTTATTACATCTAAAACAACTGCATCAATTCTATACTCAACTTTAATATTGCCGGAATTGCTATGATGGCCAATAAAAATATGATCGTTTATATCGCTATTGCTAAAAATATCCAAATATCTCGCCCAATTGGCAGTTTTATTCAAATCTTTAACCCAAACTGATAAAGTCATATCGCCGGTATAATCAAAATGAACCATTCCCAAATCCACATGGTCATTATCTCCAGCAAACTCCAAGGCTTTATTAAACATTCCTTCATCTGTCCAATCAGAGCCGGCAATAAAACCAAAACCAGTTAATGTTCCATTATTATCACTGCCGGAGCTGTCTTTTGCATTAACTCCAGCTCCATCTTCAAATCTCCACTCGCCCACCAAGTCAGCGCCCAGGCCTACTCTGATAGCATGGGAAAATTCTTGAGCTTTGGCAATATCAGCCTGGTCTTTGGCTCCCTGCAGGCTGACTAAAACAATACTGGCTAACAGTCCAATAACAGAGATAACCACCAGTAATTCAATTAAAGTAAAGGATTTAGAATTCATAACCCATTTTATGTTTAGCTGCCCCTTGGGCGTAAAGCCGCTGGATTTCAGTAGTTGGTAAAGCACGGTCATAAATTTGCACCTCGTCAATCACCCCTCTCCAATGGTTAATGTTGTCTGACTGACCGATAGTTCCGGACAAACTGTCTACTTTTCCGGCGGCGAAATCGCTATCAACTTCCTTTGTGCCATTTTTATATATCTTAACATTATATGTTCCGGCAATCTCCTGATTTACTATCGCAAAATGGTGCCACCGGCCTTGCGGAGTATCTGAAGTAGAACCACTCGATGGATAATCACCGCCATCGTAATGAGTTGTGAAGACAGCCCCATCAGAATTTTGAAATAAATACATAGCTCCAAATTTTGCAGCTCTATCACCACTATACACCCCTCTTTTCAACCAAAGAAGATACGTCCTTTCCGTCGTGTCTATATAGCCGGAAGGAAGTCCGATATAATCATCGCTTCCGTCAAACACTAACGCTTGGCCGAACATTCCCTCATCTGTCCAGCCGGAACCGGGCGTGGCCGGATTAGCAAAAGTATTTAAGGTTCCGTGATTATCATTCCCTGAACTATCCTTAGCTTCTGTTCCTACTCCTTCATCAAGCCTCCATTCGCCTATTAAACTAAGGCCCAAGGTTACTCTGGCAGTATGGGAAAACTCTTGAGCTTTGGCAATATCAGCCTGGTCTTTGGCTCCTTGCAGGCTGACCAAAACAATACTGGCTAAAACGCCAATAATGGCAATAACCACCAGTAATTCAATTAAGGTGAAAGATTTGGAGTTCATAATTTTTAAAAAGATTATTTTACCCATTCGCAGGCACCTCCCGAACATTGGCATTCGTAGCCAAGCTCTTTGGGAGTCGGCTGTAAAGGCTTAAGGCAGATTGACATTATTGGTTCAGTATTTTTACTTTGGCAAATCTCAGAATTACAGCCACTGACAATACACCCGCTATTTTCTAAACAGGAACCGATTGCAAACCCGTAGTATTTTGTTTTAGTGACCTTTAAATACGCCCTAGTGGAAAAACCGACAAAACCAGTCCCTTTTTGCAGTCCCACCGGTTTTAATATCTCATCAGCATATTTTTCCTGAAATCCAATCACCGCTTGTTTAGTAATCGGGCCGAAATAGCCGGTGGCTTCAACTTCTGAAGGCCACAACCCTTCTTCCATTAATCTTTCCTGCAAAGCCTTGACTTCTTCGCCTCTCGCTCCAATCGTTAAATTTTGAGACCATTTATTAGCAACTTGCTTTGCCAACGGCAAAGAGGCTTGATTTAAAAACCCTCTGCTCCTGGAACCAAAATATCCGGTTCCTTTTTCCAGCCCTTCCGGCTGGAGAACCTGTTCGCGATATTTTTCCTGAAATTTAATCAGCGCTTCTTTGGTGATCACACCGAAATAGCCGGTGGCTTCAACTTCTGTATCCCAAAATCTTTCGTTCATTAAAACCTTTTGCAGCTTTTTAACATCTTCTCCTTGACTGCCCACGCTCAAATCTCTCTGCCAGACTGAATTCGGATAAATCATTAAATCTGTTTTAGCCGCCCTAAGCGGACCGTAATAACTAAAAACTCTGGCTTTGACCGGCGAATCAAACAAAGCAGCGACATCAGCGCTAACCTCTGTCAGCTCTTCCAGGCTTAATTCCACTGAATAATATTCAAAACCTTCCAAAACGCTAAAAGGAGTATCCCGGGAAACATCCTCTTCGGTAATGGTGAAAACCTTAATTCTGGCCCGGCTGTCGCCAATCTCTGAAGTTCCGCTGATTAAAATAGGATAATAAAGGCAATCAGACTTGAATTTATAGACTAAAGGCTTAACGCTTTCTTCCTCTTCTGCCTCCAGGCTGACAACATCAAAAACAAAATAATCTATCCCTCGTTTTAAATAATCAGCTATGCCCTCTTTCAACTCAAGAGAAACTTCCTTAGCGCCTAATTCTTTCGCAACTGCAAAGCCTTCTATCCACTGCAAAAACTCATTCAAATCATTCACCTTGACAGTGGTAACATCATGAGCCCCAATCTTTTTCTCAAAAGTGATCTCTATTCCCGGAGTAGCGGCTTTATTCGCGTCTCCCTGACCATAACCTTCTTCTCTGATGTGGCTTATCTTGCTGTTCATAATCTCCACCAGCTTTTCAAAAGAAGCAAAATCTCCCTGCTCTATCTCGGGATCGGAAGGCAGAGGAAAAATCTCCAATACAGTAGCCTTTCCCGAACTTTTTATGTCCGAAGAAAGAATTATCACTTCATCTTCGCCGTTCCAGCCCACAATTGCGTTTTGCACCGACTGGCTCAAATGAATATCAGCCGGCCAAACAACCATTCCTCTGTCGGCAAAAACAAATAAAGGGATTGCCAGAAAAAATAGGATTGTGAAAAGAATCTTTTTCATACTAAAATTCCAAGGGAAAGCCGGAGCCTTCCCTTAGTTTTAAATGTTAAATATCCAGTTCGTTTATTCTTTCCCAGTCTTTTTCGTTAAGAACGCTAATCTTGCTGTCGCTGATAATATACAGATAATCGTTGATATAAACCGCTCTTCTGACTCCTCTCTGGCTGATAGCCTTGGCTAAAGACAATTTATCGTTCTGATAAGAGAAAATATAGCCTCCTTTGCTTCCCGGCATAAAGAAAATATTATGCTTGCTGTCCTGGAGAAAAGCGTGATGAGTGGATAAAACATCAGAGTAAGACTCGTCTAGATTATACTTGGCAATCTCTTTGGGATCGCTGGGATTGGAAACATCAAAGAGAGAAAGCTTTACTTTCCAGCCTTCTCTGCCAACGCCTAAAATTCTGTCTTTGACCAGCGGATGGAGATAAGAAGAATAACCGGGAATCTTTAATTCACCCTTAACTTCCGGATTTTTAGGGTCAGATAGATCCAGAACATAGAAAGGGTCTATCTCGCGGTAAGTAACCACGTAACCCATTTCTCCCAAAAATCTGACCGAATAAATCCTTTCTCCCAAACCAAGGTCCTGAACATAACCCTGAAGCTGCAAATCGCTGTCAAGAACATAAACATCATTGGCGCTTTCTCTACCGGGACTAAAGAAATTCCACCTTTCCCCGATAGTGGTTGCTATCCTTAAATCATTATTGTATTCATCCAGGGCAAATTGGTTCAAAGGATTGCCCGGCACGCTGCCGCTGGCTTGGATCGTCAAATTCTTTAATCCCATTTTCACAATGCCGGTTCTCTCCAGTTCGCGGCGATGCTTCTTGTGATAATCGGCCATTCTGTTTTCCGTTTCATTTTTTATTCTCATTCTCTCGTCATCGTCCAGAGAATTCTGGTATCTTTCCATGATAATCACAAATTCGGTCATCTTGGCCGCTTCACTGATATCATAGCTTTTCAGCTTCTCCATCTTTTCAACCAAGTATTGCGGGAACAGATCCGAAGCGGCTTCTTTGAGGAATCCGGCGAAAAAATCAATAAAGCTGTTGTTATAGGAATAAGTCACGTAAATTCCTTGTTCTGACATATAGACCAAAGAGGAGCCGGAAGAACCGACAAAAGAAGTCTTTTTCTCAACCTTGCCTGAACCGGAATTCAGCACCATGGCAGTGAAAGTAACATCCGTGGGAACAGGATTGATTGGATGATAAATTTCCCCGCAGCTGATATTCACCGCCGCATCTCCGACAGTCAAGGCTTTGATCGGACAAGGATGGTAAGTGTCAATGCTCTGTTTGGTGACCAAGTATATCTTATTGTCATAAAGGCGCGCTTCAACCAAAGAGTTGTTGTTTTCCAATTTTATCGTCCATTTCTTTTCCGGATTTTTAGGCTCGGAAACATCGTAGCCGTAAATATTCTGGCCGGAAAAGACCACTAGAACATCTTCTGCTAGAAACAAATCTCCGGCACCGTCAATTTCGGACAGCGAAGCCAAATCTGCCGGCGGAAAAGCATTAACAACCTTTATTTTTGACTGAGGCCTGGGCATTCTCCAGTAGTCTCGATAGCCCCAATTATGTCCCGGAGAAAAATAAAGATTTTGGCCATCGGTTTTAACAATGTCGGGTTCATCTATTCCCAGCACCTGCACATTGGTGTCGGAAACTCTTTCTACCCCTCCGCCGCCTCCGTTTAGATCTTTGGGCGCAGACGTATCACCGGTTGATTCCCAAGCCATCTCACTGTCTATGGTTGCGCCTCCCAAAGCGCTGTAACCAAAATACTCATCACTGGCTGCTTCCGCTAAATAGGCTTTGAAGTCTTCTTCGGAAGTAAACTGGACAATATTTTCCACGTCAACCAGCGAAGTGTCTTTGGAAATATTCAAATAAGAAAGAATGTCGGAAAAAATCCGGGCTAAATCGTCTTCGGATTTTTCCGTTGCTATGACCATAAGGGAAAAACCGATTATAAAAGCGGCTATAACAATGGCTATTCCCAGACTTGAGGTAATTTTGAGATTCATGTTTTTTTCCGGTGAAATAACTCCAGCATCATGAATAAATCATTTAACTGTTCTGTAAATCATTTCACCGAGTAAATTAAATTATTTTAATATTATCTTTTTTTATTTTAACACAGGAAAGAAAAATAAAAAGTGTAAAACT